>JBOHTL010000054.1:0-5324 GCA_050733735.1 Gemmatimonadaceae bacterium | reverse complement strand
AGCAGTGCGGTCACGCAGGGAAAGGTGAATGCGGTGCCCAGCGGCAAGAGCGCGACCGCCAGCGCCAGCGGCACGAACGGCAGGTAGCGCACGAGTGCCGCGGGCAGCCCGATCGCGTCACCAGCGGCCTGCGGATCGGCGATCGGAGAGATGAACGGCATCAGGCCGATGCCGATGGCCAGCAGGGTCGAACCAAATCGCGTGAGCTTCGCTTCGCCGTACTTGTCCACTGCCCAACCGAGAATCCCGGCGCGGGTCACGACCGAGATCACTCCGATGTAGGCGAAGAAGTAGCCGATGTTTCGCTCAGTGACGCCGAAGCGCACGGCGAGAAACAGCGCGAGAATCGCGGTCAGTCCCTGGAATGAGCCCAACGCGATCGCGTAGATCCAGATCATGCGCGACGCGGGCTCATTCGGATGCGTCGCGACGCGCAGCACGGCATCGCGCGAGTGTCCCTTGATGCGTGGCCTGGCGCGGGCGGCCGCTGCTTCCTTCATGTCGCGCGACTCGGTGAGGAACTTCCACGCAAATCCGATGTTGACCACGCAGAGTCCGGCGGCGAGCAATCCGGGGCCTTCAGCGCCCCAGCGCAGAGCCAGTCCGCCAAGCAGCGGGCCGAGTGCGACACCGGCGTTCGTCGACGCCGACAACCAGCCGAGTCCCTTGGCTCGGTCTTTCGGCTCCATGGCGTCCGCGACGTATGCCTGAATCACGCTGACGGTGCCGCCGCCGGCGCCGTGCACCAGCCGCGAGAGGAACAGCAGCGCGAGGTTGTCCGCGTACGCGAAGATCACGTATCCCATCGCGGCGCTCGTCATCCCGACGATCAGCGCGGGACGTCTGCCGTAGTGATCGGAGAACCGTCCCCACAGCGGCGCCGTGAGCAGTTGCATTACCGCAAACGACGACACCAGCAGCCCCACCATGAGCCCGCCGGCTCCCATCCGCGTTGCGTAGTACGGCAGCAGCGGGATGATCATCAGCAGCCCGACCATGTCCATGAAGGCCGAGACCATCAGGACGATGAGCTTGCCGAGCGCCGACGCATTCGAGCGCGGTGCCCCCCCGCGTGTGCCTTCCACTGCGCTCATGCGGTGGATCTCAGGGGATCATCATCGACGCGACGCACGCGGTCAGAAAGCACGCGATGCTGCCGCCGAGCAGCGCTTTGAGACCGAGCTTCGCGAGCAACGAGCGTTGATTCGGAGCCAGCGCGCCGATGCCGCCGATCTGGATACCGATCGACGCGATGTTCGAGAATCCGCACAGCGCGTATGTGAGGATGATCTGCGCGCGCACGTCCGTGAGCGCGCCCGAGCTCGTCAGATTCGCAAGAGTTCCATACGCATAGAACTCGTTGAGCACGGTCTTTTCGCCGATGATCTGTCCCGACACCATGAGCTGGCCGTAGTCGATGCCCATCAGCCAGGCGAGCGGCGCGAAGATGACGCCCATGATGTACTGCAGCGACAGCTCGGCATATCGGCCCCCCGTGGAGTCGGAGATCAGGCCGTTCAGTCCGGTCCATCCTCCCAGGCCCGCCGAAAGAATCCAGTTCACGAACGCGACCATCGCCGTGAACACGAGCAGCATGGCGCCGACATTGATCGCCAGGCGCAGGCCGTCCGTGGTGCCGTTGGCGATGGCCTCGAGCGCGTTTGCGCCCAGTTTCTCCTTGGAGACCGCGACTTCCTTGCTGACGTCCTCCGTCTGAGGCACGAGAATCTTGGCCGTGAGCAGCGCCGCCGGCGCGGACAGGATCGACGCGGTGAGCAGATGCTTCGCGAACAGCAGCTGTCCTTCCGGCGTCGGCCCGCCCAGCATCCCGATGTACGCCACCATCACCGCGCCCGCGATCGTCGCCAACCCCCCGACCATGACCGCCATGATCTCCGACCGCGTCATTGTCGGCAGGTAGTGCCGGATCAGCAGCGGCGCTTCCGTCTGGCCAAGGAAGATGTTCGCCGAGGCACTGAGGCTCTCGGGGCCCGACAGGTTCATGGTGCGCGTCATGACCCACGAGAATGCGTACACGATGCGCTGCAGAATCCCGAGATAGAACAGCAGCGACGTCAGCGCCGAGAAGAAGATGATGGTCGGCAGCACGTTGAACGCGAACAGATATCCGAACGTCTGCGTGTTGGTGACCAGGCTGCCGAAGAGGAACTCGGCGCCCGCGCGGTTGAACTCGAGAATGCGCACGAAGAAGGTGCCCACCGCATCGAATGCGATGCGCACAAAGTCGACGCGCAGCACCAGAATTCCGAAGACGATCTGCAGCGCCAGCCCGGCGCCAACGAGCTTCCAGGGAACGGCCTTCTTGTTCGAACTGAACACGTAAGCGATCGCCACAAAAGCGACGATGCCGAGCAGTCCTCGTCCAACGTTTGTGAGTGTGTCCATCAAGGTCGCGACTGGTGGCGCGGGTGGGCAGGTAAGCTCACAGCACACGCACGCGACGGCAAGCGCACCACCCATCACCCATCACCCATTACCCACCATTCGGTCTCCCCAGTTGCGTAGGTTTCGGCAATGGCCGTCGAGCGAATGCGGACCGGCATCCTGGTCGTGGGAAGCGGTGTCGCCGGCTTGCACACGGCGTGGCGCGCCTCGCAGCATGCCGAGGTGCTGCTGCTGACCAAGCGCTCCCTCTTCGACAGCGCGACGTCATATGCGCAGGGAGGCATCGCAGCTGCCCTCGGCGCCGGCGACTCGCCCGAGTTGCACCGGCGCGACACCCTCGCGGCCGGTGCGGCACTATGCGACGCCGCAGCCGTTCAGGTGCTCGTGGAAGAAGGACCGGCGCGTGTTCGCGAGCTGCATTCGGCGGGCGCCGATTTCGATCTCGAGCCGGACACGGGCCGGTTTCTGCTGGGACGCGAGGCGGCGCACTCGCGCAAGCGCATCGTGCACGCCCACGGCGACCAGACGGGTGCGGAAGTGGCGCGCACGCTGATCCATCGCGTTCGGCGCAGCAGGAAGGTGCGCGTGCTCGAGAAGACGCGCGTCCTCGATCTCATCGTGCATCGCGGTGAGTGCGTGGGCGTGCGCGCCAGCGTGGCGGGTCGCGCAACGGAGATCATCGCGGACGTCACGGTGCTCGCGACCGGAGGCGGCGGCCAGGTCTATCGCTACACGACCAATCCCGTCGTTGCCACGGGCGACGGATACGCCATCGCGCACCGCGCGGGCGTGACGCTCGCCGACATGGAGTTCGTCCAGTTCCATCCGACCGCCCTCGACACTCCCGAAAACCCGCTGGCGCTCGTCTCGGAAGCGGTGCGTGGCGAGGGAGCGACGCTCGTGAACGACCGTGGCGTGCGTTTCATGAAGAAGGCGCACCGACTCAAGGAGCTGGCCCCTCGCGACATCGTCGCGCGCGCGATCGTGCGGCAGCAACGCGCCGGACATCGCGTCTTTCTCGACGCGCGGATGCTGTCACGCACCTTCTCGCGTCGCTTTCCCGGCATCCTGGCGTTGTGCCAGGCGCGCGGCATCGATCCGAGGCGCGATCTCATCCCCGTGACGCCTGCGGCGCACTACATGATGGGTGGCATCGTGACCGACCTGTGTGGCCGTTCCTCGCTGCCGCGTCTGTACGCGGTTGGGGAGGTCTCGCGTACCGGCGTCCACGGCGCGAACCGCCTGGCGTCGAACTCACTGCTCGAGGGTCTCGTGTTCGCCGAACGCGTGGCGCGCGACGTCACGCAACAACAGCCGGTATCATCGGTGCCAAAACCAGGCGGCTGGGCAGTGCCGGTCCTGAAAGATCGCGGCGCCGCTCAGGTTGCGGCGGATACCATTCGCGAGATCATGTGGCGCGACGCGGGCGTGATCCGCACGGCCGCCGCCCTCCGTTCGGCGCGCAGGAGGCTGGAGGAGATCGAGCGCCGTCTGCCGGTGGGAGCGACGGAAGAGCTGAACCTGGTGCAGACGGCACAATTGATCGTCGAGGGTGCATTGCGGCGGAAAGAGTCACGAGGCGGGCACTATCGATCGGATTTTCCCAGGGCGAAGAGTGCGTGGAGGAAGAGGCACATCGAGCTGTGACAGAAGCCGCGCGAAGCGCGGCACCTGTCCGGCCGAAGGACGGCAGTTCCAACAGATTGCACGACAAGGGCTTACATTCCTACGACATGGCTTTCACCGCGGCATCATCCCGTCACGCCCAGATCGAAGAGCTGCAGGCGGAGATCAAGTCGCTCGCGCGCACCAGGAACGCCGTCGTACTGGCGCATAATTACGAGCGCCCGGAGGTCCAGGATGTCGCGGACTTCGTCGGGGACTCCCTCGGCCTCTCCCGCGAAGCCGCCACGACGGACGCCGATATCATCGTCTTCTGTGGCGTCCATTTCATGGCCGAGACGGCCACGATCCTCTCGCCCACCAAGATGGTTCTTCTGCCCGACCTCGCGGCGGGATGTTCGCTCGCTTCGACCATCAATGCGGAACAACTCCGTGCGTGGAAAGCCGAGCATCCCGGCGCGGTGGTGGTGTCCTACGTGAACACGACGGCCGAGGTGAAGGCCGAGAGCGATTACTGCTGCACATCGGGAAACGCGGTGGAAATCATCAACGCCATCCCGCCCGAAAAGGAGATTCTCTTCCTTCCGGACATGTTCCTCGGCGCCCACGTCCGGCGCGTGTCCGGGCGCGACAACATCCACGTCTGGATGGGGGAGTGTCACGTCCACGCAGGCATCGACCCGGAGAACATTCGGCTTCAGCGAATCCATCATCCGGAAGCGGAGTTCCTCATACATCCCGAGTGTGGCTGCTCGACCAGCGTGATCGAAGCGATGTCGGCCGGGGACATCGACGCCGAAGGCGTGCAGGTCCTCTCGACCGAAGGGATGATCAAACGTCCGAAGGAATCCCCCGCAAACGACTTCATCGTTGCGACCGAGGTCGGAATCCTGCATCGTCTCCGGCGGGAGAATCCCGGCAAGAGATTCTTCGCGGCCAACGAACGCGCGTCTTGCGCCTACATGAAGGTCACCACGCTGCCAAAGGTGCTCAATGCGCTCGAGAATCTGCAATTCCACATCACCGTGTCGCCCGAAGTAGCGAACCGTGCGCGAGGAGCCATCGAGCGCATGATCGCCATCGGTGGACGCAGCGGGCCGGCCCTCTCGCCGGTCCCCGAAACGATCGATCCAGGCGAGTAGCTGTACCAAGCCAACGAACCGACGTTGTCCAAAGGGGGAGGGGGAGGGCCAATGGAAACTCCGGGAATGGAACGGGGAGCAGAGCGCCGTAGTGTGCCGCGCACCATCACGCCGCTATCGATGCCCGCGTATGACGGCGACACACTGCTGCGC
>JBOHTL010000053.1:0-9505 GCA_050733735.1 Gemmatimonadaceae bacterium | reverse complement strand
GGTCAGCGCGCGCGCGAACGCTCTGCTGCGTTCCGGTCTGCCGCGTCGAGAAAATTGTCGTCGCGCGATTGACGGCGCCGAGCTCCAGCGAGTACCGGCCGAGCCATGTGGCGCCCAGCGTCGCCAGGTCGAGCGTCTGAACGTAGGGAACTCCGGTTACCTGGCTCAGATCCGAGCGATGCGACCCGGCGCTGAGCGCGAAAGACACGTCCTGCAGCCAGTGGCCGGTTGCTGTGAGGTGTGAATGCCGAGCGCCGCGCAGCGGACCGCTGAACATTGCGTCGCCCTGCTGGTGGCCTGCATCGACGCTGTAGGCGTCGCCGGAATGACCCAGTCGGACCAGGCCGCCAGTGCCCTCGCCTGCCGCGTCGCGGCTGCGCGCCAGCTCGGCGTCCACCGACACCGCGCCGGCGAAACCGGCAGTGGCGCTGGCCACCTCGCCGGGCAGCACCCCTCCATCCCGCCAGATGTAGTTCAGAGCAGCACGAGGACCGTCTGATGAACCCGCGCCCACAAAACCACCGATTTCCGTTCCTCTCACGGGCGACCGCCGGAACTGCTGTACGTGCGAGCCCGCGCTGAACATACCGTAGCTGCCATCCAGGGCACCGCCGAACCCCGGCTGACCACCGCCGGTCAGCGGCGAGATCACGTAGATCTGGTCGCCGGCGCGCGCGCGCCAGTTCGGCGCCGTCAGCGAAACGCGATACACGTCGCGCTCACCGAAAGCGGAGTATGGTCCGGTTGGGCCACGGAACAGGAAGTCGACCTCGCTGTCACCGCCGTCGTGGATCGGGCCGCGGCCGAATATCTCGAAGGGCGAGACGGCGTCCGAGCTTGCCGCTCGCAGGTTCACCTGCGTCGGCATGCGAAGAAACTCTTCGATCGACCGGGTCGGCTCGGGCACGATGGTCACTCGCGCGGACGCGACGTGAACCCCGGCGACGCCGTCTTCGGTGGCGGTCAGCTCGACGACATCATCGGTGGCGGCGGACAGCCCGCGCGGCGTCGCGACACGTACGGGAACGGTCGCGGATGCATCGGTACCGACGCGGACCACGCTGTCCGTCAGCGCCGCGCGGCCCAGCGTGCTGCGAGCACGAACGCGAACGTACGTCGGCAGGTTGCCGCGGTTCCGCACCAGAAAGCGGGCATCATAGGGCTCTCCGGATATGACGTACCCCGGCTTGTCGACCAGGGTGACTTCCAGCGACCGGCGCTGGGGCACACGTACGATGATGGAGTCGCGCCCGCGTGCGCCCACCTCGACGCTGACTGTGTACGTGCCCGCGATCGCGCGGCTGGGAACGACGACGCTCACCATGAGCATGCTGGACGCATTCGGCGCGACCGCGAAGGGCGTCGTCCCCATCAGCAGCGGCCAGCCCGCGGGGACGTGAACGAGCGGCCGCACGTGCGCGATGTCGCCGCCCGAGTTGCTGACCGTGAATGGCACGGTCACCGTTGTCGATGCCGCGATCGTATCGCGCCGGCCAGCGCGAACGCTCAGGGCCTCGTTCGCCTGAGCAAACAGGACTGAAGGCGCGCCGGCGACGACGAACGTTGAGACCGCGAACGCCAGAGCACGGCGCAGTGACAACTCAGAACCTCAACGTGTACTGCTGGGCGAACACCGCGTCCTCGCCGGAGTCGACGAAGACGATGCCGCGGTAGGTGCCCGGTGCCAGTCTGCCGAGCGCGAAGGTCTGCTTCAGCGAGGTGCCGGGATACAGCAGCCCGCGCTCCGCGCGCGCATTCGCGCGCATCGCGCCCTGCTCGTCGTAGACCTCGATCCAGAGCGCGGGGCGATAAGCGCGTTCGCCGTCGTTCCTGACCTCGAGCTCGAACGACTGCGTGCTGTCGGCGTTGGTGAGGAAGCGTGAGTTGGCGAAGCTCACCTTGCGCGAGCCCGTGTCGCGAATATGCGTCGCAAGCTGCACCGCGTAGCGCACCACGGCGCCGAGGCCCACCTGGGGCCGGCCCGCGGACGGACGGCCCGCTTCCGTCGGCGCGCCTTCGACCATGATGGCGCTCCAGTAGGTGCCGCGGAGCGATTCGTTCGCGGGCACTTTCACCGTGTAGCTCACTGTCATCTCGCTGCCGGGGGCGACGAGCAGCGAGCGCACGGTGGGCGTGATCCAGGCGCCATTCGAGCGCGGCGCGCTGCCCACGCTGTCGAAATGGGAGGTGCCGTCGGCGAAGAACAGGTAGTCGGTCTGATAGATCCGGACCGGCTGGTCCTGCCGCGTGAGATTTCGCACGACGATCGTGCCGACGTAGCTCTCACCGGCGGTGGCGGTCCGCTCCTCGACTGTGCTCCCGACGACCGCGATCTGCGCATGGGCGCGAGTGGACCCGATAAGACCCGTCGCGAGCGCGAGCGTGGTCGCAAGCTGATGAATGCGTGTCATGGTCACGGCTGCTGGACGATGGTGAGCGTCACGGTGCGGCTCGAAGTGGGAACGACTCCGGCAGCGACAGTGGCGCTGAGCAGGTAGGTGATGCCTTGCGTTGCGTCAGTGCGGCGCGGGATATCGAGGACGACGTCTCGATCCGTAGCGTCGAGCGCGATCGGACCGAGCGAAGTGGCGCCTGGGGGCGCGGCCAGGGAAGCGGTGAGCGTCACGCCGGCTGGCATCGGCACACTGAGACGCGCGGTGATCTTGTACGTGCGGTTGGGATTCCCCGTCGTCACGGTGTATGTGGTCGTGGCATTCGACACCGACAGCGGTTCGGATCCGGCGATCGCCGCGCTCACGCGCAGCAATCCGGCATTTCCGGAGACACTGAGATTCTGCGCGCGCGCGCCTTCGAGTGGATAAAGGGACGTCGCGAGCGCGATCGATGCGGCGGCACAGAGCAGCTGTGTCTTCACGCCGCTCACGTTCCCCCGGTGATCGTGTACGTCACGGTGCGCGTCGTCGAGGCCACGACGCCGGCAGCGGCCGTTGCGCCGAGCGTGTAGGTGACGCCAAGTCCACCCTGTGCGACGCGAGTGAGGCCGGTGACGACATCCACCGCCGTGGTGCCGAGCGCCTGCGGGCCGGCGCTAGTCGCGCCACTCGGCGCCGCGAGATCGGCAGTCAGGGTCACGTTGGCGGGGAGCGCCGCGTTGATGCTCGCTGTGATCTTCGCGTTCGACTGGTTCGTCGTCACCGCCCACGTGGCGCCGGCGCTCGCAACGCCCGGTTCATCGCCCGCCGCTGCGGTGCTGACGACGAGCGACGGGCTTCCCGCGAAGGCGATCTGATTGATCGCGTCGACCTGGAAGGTCAGCGTTTGCGTCGCCGTCTGCGCGGTCGCCGGTAGCGAGGCGCCGACGATCAGCGCGAGCGCTGCGATTTCACGGCGAAGGTTGAGCTGGAACATTCGAGATCTGTGTGGCGGGTTGCCCGGAACAGTGACGCGCGGGCAATTACACGAGTCTTTCGCGCAGATTACGCTTTCGTCATCGAACGACGGTGCACCAATCTCGTGCGAGCTCTCCTGGTAGAAGACGATGCAGCCATGGCCCTGCTCACTCGGCAAGTGCTTGAGCAGGAAGGCTTTGCCGTTGATCACGTCACTACTGGCAATGACGCGCAGACCTTGGCCTTCGTAAACGAGTACGACGCCATCGTCCTGGACCTCGGGCTGCCCGATCGCCATGGCCTGACCGTGCTGCAGGCGCTGCGGAAGGAAGGCCGAACCACGCCGGTGATCGTTCTGACGAGCGCCAACGACTCGGCGAGCACCGTTCGCGCGCTCGATGCCGGCGCGGACGACTACACCACGAAGCCGATCGTCATCGAGGAATTTCGCGCGCGCATGCGCGCCCTGGTGCGGCGTGGCGGCGCAAAACGCACCGAGCAGCTCGTGTCAGGCAACGTCGTCCTGAATCGTTTGACGCGGCAGGTGCTCGTGAATGGAAAGGAGTGCCCGCTTACCGCCAAGGAGTTTCAGCTGCTCGAGCACTTCCTGCTCAATCAGGGGCAGGTCGTCACGCGCTCGCAGCTGCTCGAGGCGGTTTGGGACATGCACTTCGATCCGGGATCGAATGTCGTGGACGTGCACGTCACGCGATTGAGAAAGAAGCTCGAGAAGGCGCAGGCGGATGTGAAGATTGCTGCGAGGCGTGGCATGGGGTTCGTGTTACTAGTGCGTAGTGCTTAGTGCTTGGGCACTTTACGCACTAAGCACTAAGCACTACTCAGACCTCCGCAAAAGCCCGATCGAGCCTCCGCGCCGCCTCGTCCACTTCGCTCGCCGAGATCAGCATCGACGGCGCAATCCGCAGCACGTTGCCGTAGAGGCCTCCCTTCCCGATGAGCAGCCCCTGGTTCTTCGCCGCCTCGAGCAGCTTCGTCGTCCGCTTGGGCGCGGGCTCCTTCGTCTTTCTGTCCTCGACGAGCTCGACGCCCTGCATCAGTCCCATTCCCCGAACGTCGCCGATCACCGGATATTTTTCCTTCAGCGCCAGCAGGTGATCGCGTAGCTGCTTCCCACGCTCGGCGCTGCGCTTCGGCGTGTTCTCGCGCTCCATCACGTCCAGCGTCGCTTCCGTCGCGCTCATGGTGATCGGGCTGCCGCCAAAGGTCGCGATGGTCAGTCCGGTGAAGGCGTTTGCCACCTCGTCCGTGGCGATCGTCGCGCCCACCGGGAATCCGTTCGCGATGCTCTTGGCAAAGGTCATGACGTCAGGTTCCACGCCCCAATGCGAGATGCCACACCAGTGGTCGCCCGTGCGCCCGAAGCCGGTCTGCACCTCGTCGCAGATGAACAAGCCGCCGTACTTCCGCACGATACCGACGGCCACTTCGAAGTATCCCTTCGGCGGGGTGATGAAGCCGCCGACTCCCTGTATCGGCTCGGCAATGAACGCCGCGGGCTGCCCGCTCGTCTCCGTCCTGATCAGCTCCTCGATGTCCGTCGCGCACTTGTAGCCGCAGGCGCCGTCGTTGTGCTCGAGGCCGAATGGGCAGCGATAGCAGTACGGGGACATCGCGTGCTTGATCCCGGCAACCTGCGACGGAATCAGCCGCCACGGCGCGTGTCCCGTGAGTGACAGCGCGGTGAGACTGCGCCCCGAATAGCCGTGGCGCAGCGCGATGATCTCCTGCTTTCCCGTGTAGATCTTCGCGAGCAGGATCGCCGTCTCGTTCGCCTCGGTTCCGCTGGAGGTGAAGAAGCTCTTCTTCAGCTTTCCGGGGGTGAGCTTCGCCAGGCGTTCGGCGACGTTGACCAGATTCTCCGTCTGGTACAGCGTCGACGTGTGACCGAGCTGCGCGATCTGCTGCTGCACGCGCGACACGACTTCATCGTGGCAATGGCCGAGGCCGAGCGTGAGGATGCCGCCGAAGAAGTCGAGATACTCGCGACCGTCGGCATCACTCACCATCGCCCCTTTGCCGCGCGTGAGCACCAGCGGCTCCTCGTAGTAGTTGGCGACGCAGGGAAAGAGGAATTCCTTGTGCCGGGCGCGGACGTCCTGGGCGTCCGTATCGAGCGTTGCGGAGGTCATGTCCACCTCGAGATCACGACTTTCTTGTCGGTGAAGAATTCGACGGAATCCTTGCCGTGCGCCTTGAGGTCGCCGAAGAAGGACCCTTTGGTTCCGCCGAAGGGAAAGAATGCCATTGGCGCCGCGACGCCGATGTTGACGCCGATCATGCTCACGCCAACACGATAACGGAACTCGCGCGCGGTTCTCCCGCTGCTCGTGAAGATCGAGACGGCATTCGCAAATTCGCTGGCGCGCACGCGGGCGATGGCGTCGTCCAGTGTCGAGGCCTGCGAGACCGTCGCCACGGGCCCGAAGATCTCTTCTCGTGAGATCGCGAGCGCGGGGTCGGCATTCTCGAACAGTGTCGGGCCGACGAACGCGCCTTTCGGATACTGTGGGACGGCGGTGGCGCGACCATCCACGACGAGCTGCGCGCCCTGCGAGACGCCGCTCTCGACGTAGCCGAGCACACGCTCGCGATGCTTCTGCGACACGACCGGTCCCATGGTGACGCCGGCATCGAGCCCATTGCCGAGCCGCAGCGCGCGGGCGGCGTCCACGAGGCGATCCCTGAGCGGATGAAATGCCTTGTCCGCTCCGATGATGACGCTGCCCGCAAGGCACCGCTGACCGGCGCAGCCGAAGACCGATTCGGTGATGACGCCGACCGCGCGATCCATGTCGGCATCGGGCATCACGATGATGTGGTTCTTGGCGCCGCCGAGCGCCTGCACGCGCTTCCCGTGTTCAGCGGCCGTTCTATAGATGTATCGCGCGATCGGGCTCGAGCCGACGAAGGAAACGCCGACGACATCGGGATGTCGCAGGAGCGCGTCGACGGCGTCCTTGCCGCCGTGCACGATGTTCATCACGCCTTTCGGGAGCCCCGTCTGCCGCAGAAGCTCGACGATGCGAACCTGCGTGAGGGGGACTTGCTCGCTGGGCTTGAGGACGAAGGTGTTCCCGGCCGCGATGGCGTACGGATAGAACCAGAGCGGGACCATCGCCGGGAAGTTGAACGGCGTGATCGCCGTGTAGACGCCCATAGGCTGCCGGAAGTACTCGCTGTCGATGCCGGTGGCGACATCTTCCAGTGAATCGCCCATCATGAGCGTGGGCATGCCGCAGGCATGCTCCACGTTCTCGATACCGCGTCGCAGCGACCCGCGCGCTTCGTCGAGTGTCTTGCCGTTTTCCTGGACGACGAGTCGCGCGATCTCCTCGAAATGCTCGTCGAGCAGTGCCCTGAACTTGAACAGGTACCGGCAGCGCTGCACGACCGGAGTGGCGCGCCATGCCGGAAAAGCTTCTCTGGCCGAGCGGACGGCCTCGCTCACTTCGGTGACGCCCGACATCGGGACTCGGCCGATCGTCTCGCCGGTCGCCGGATTGATCAGGTCGCGCCACTCGGCGGCGCCCGGACTGGTCCATTCGCCGCCGATGAAGTTTTGAGCGGTTTGCATCGCGCGAAAGTGCCGGAGGACGACGCAGGCGTCAACTACGTTCTTATAGTCCGTCCGCGCCGTTTCGAAGAGAAGTGCGGTAAGGGAATCCCGGCGCCATGTTGAGGAGCTGCGCTACGCGATGTCGCGGGGCGGCGGACAGGAGTGCGCACCACCCGGCTACGACTGACTAGCGTTCATTCGTCGAACGAATAGGCCGAGCCCGACGAGCCGGGATGGTGCGCTTCGGCGAAACGAATTCTCAGATGCAGACCTGTCAAGGTCTCCTATAAGACATGCGCCTCCGAAGCGCTGCGTACTCCCGCAACGGATGAGACTGGGAGGTTCGTATGGAGCCGAGTGAGATCCAGTTGGCGGTCTGCGTGGGGATCGATTGGGCGGATGAGCATCACGATGTCGCGCTGCAGATCGTGGGAGCGACGACGATTGAAGAGCAGCGGGTCCCACACACGGCGGCGACGCTCCATGCATGGCTGACCGCGCTCGGCGATCGGTTTCCAGGTCAGCTCGTTGGCGTAGCGCTGGAGACCTCTCGCGGCCCGCTCGTCCAGGCGCTGCTCGAGAGGCCGTTCATCGTGCTCTACCCGGTGAATCCGCGCAGCCTGCGCCGCTTTCGCGAGACCTTCAGTCCGGCGGGGGCGAAGGATGACGTGCCGGACGCCCGTCTGCTGCTCGAGCTGCTCGTCAAACACCGCGATCGGCTGCGCCCGTGGCGGCCGGACGATGAAGCGACGCGGCGGCTGCAGCGCTTGGTCGAACAGCGGCGCAGCGCGGTGGAACTGCGCACCCAGCTCACGCTGCAACTGCAGGCCGTGCTGAAGGAGTACTTTCCGCAGGCGCTCGAGTGGGCGGGCGCGCACCTCGCCAGCCCCCTGGCCTGTGCGTTTCTCCAGCGCTGGCCGACGCTCGCCGCCCTGCAGCGGGCGAAGCCTGCCACCGTTCGGCACTTCTACACGCAGCACGGGGCCCGCCGAGGGGGCCGCATTGACACATGTCTCGCGGCGATCGCCACGGCGGTCCCGCTGACCACGGATCGCGCGGTGATCGACAGCAATGTGCTGGCAGTCCGGCTCCTGACGACGCAGCTGCTGGCGTTAGCTCCCAGCATCGCCGCGGTAGAGCGCGCAATTGCGGGCACGTTTGCGACGCACCCTGATGCGGCGATCTTCGCCTCGTTCCCCGGGGCCGGGCCGGCGCTCGCGCCGCGGCTGCTGGCGACGTTTGGGACCGATCGCACCCGCTTTGCGTCTGCCGCGGCGGTGCAGGTCGCCGTCGGCATCGCGCCGGTGACGAAACGGAGCGGCAAGAGCATGACGGTCGAGTGGCGCTGGGCCACGTCACCGTTTGACCGCCAGACGTTTCACGAGTTTGCGTGGCACTCGCTGCGTGCCACCCCGTGGGCGCGCACCTACTATGCGCAGCAGCGGGCCCGTGGGCATTCGCATCACGCATCCATCCGATCGCTCGCCTTCAAATGGATTCGCATCCTGTGGCGCTGCTGGCAAGACCGAGTGCCCTACGATGACGCGCGCTATGTTCGCGCGCTAACACTCCATCGATCTCCGCTGAGCACGCGATTTCCGTCTCCCGAAAAGCTTGCCGCTATCGCATGATCTCGACTTGACAGACAACCTCAGATGGCTCGGCCCGCCGCCGTGATGTTGACTAACGCCGGCGGTGAGTTCTCGGCGCTGCGCCGCGGCGCAGCGGTGAGCAGACAAATGCACACGCTCGCTCACCAGCGAGCGTAGCGAGCTGCCGAGAACGTACCGGCGTCGCATCGATTTTTGCGACGCCGGGCCGAGAACGTTTTCCCTCAAGCGTTGTAGATCATCCCGCCCTTGGCCCGGTACATCTCCAGAACGACGCGCGCCTCCTCGCGAAGCACATTGCGCGTGAAGGTGACTCCTCGCGATTCGAGATAGGCATACGATTGCGGGAACACCGGTCCTTCCTCGAATCGCAGACGCGTGGCGTCCTCACGCGAGGCCCCGCTGACGACGCGTTTCACTCCGCTCCAGAGCGCGGCGCCGAGACACATCGCACAGGGTTCGCACGAGGTGACCAGTTCGTGCGCGGCCATGCCTGGAGCCGCGAGCGTGAATGAGCGCAGGCGTTGCTGGGCGACCATGAAGGCAACCATCTCGCCGTGCAACGTGGAGTTGTTGAGACGCAGCACGCTGTTCGTCCCCGCCGCCACGATCTTACCCGTCTCGCTTTCGACGATCAGCGCGCCGAACGGTCCGCCCGTCCCGCGCTCCACGTTCTCGCGAGACAGCGCGATAGCCAGCCTCATTCGGTCTTCATCAGACTGGAGCAACTCGCTCCAATCCGTGAATGTTGCCAGCCAACCCGGCGGAGTAACGGAGATCGGCGCGATTTCCATTTCGCCAAGTTAGTGAAGACCACGACCGAAGAATCCACGTCCAGGCCTTTCCGCATCCTCGAGATGCTCAGTCGGTGACCTCCCGGAGCGCCGCAACCGCGCGCACCGCCTCGCCCGACGGCACCGCCCCGCCCCACACCGCTTTGGCGAGCTGCTGGTCGCGATTGTATAGAT
>JBOHTL010000052.1:0-3007 GCA_050733735.1 Gemmatimonadaceae bacterium | reverse complement strand
GCACGCGTACGATCTCTCGCGTGAAGCGATCGAAGCCGCCGAAGCGAGAGGGGCGCGAGGGGCGGCGGGCCTCAAGGATCTCGTTGCCGCGCTTCCAGCACCGCGCGAGCTCTGGCTGATGGTGCCCGCGGGAAAGGCCACCGAGGAAACGCTGCTGCAGATCGCCGAGCTGGTCGAGCGTGACGACGTCGTGATCGACGGCGGGAACAGCAACTACAAGGATTCGATGCGGCGCGCGACGATGTTCTCGAAACGCGGCGTACACTTTCTCGACGTTGGTACCAGCGGCGGCATCTGGGGGCTGAAGGAGGGTTACAGTCTGATGATCGGTGGCGACGCGGACGCCGCCGAACGTCTGCGTCCCATCTTCGAGACGCTGGCACCCGGCGCCGACATCGGCTGGGCCCGCGTGGGACCGAGCGGCGCCGGCCATTTCGTGAAGATGGTGCACAACGGCATCGAGTACGGCATGATGCAGGCGATCGCCGAGGGTTTCTCGATCATGAAGCACAAGACGGAGCTCGAGCTCGACCTCGCGGAAGTCGCGGAGGTCTGGAGACATGGGAGCGTGGTGCGCTCGTGGCTGCTGGATCTCGCGGCGCGCGCGCTCAAGCGAAGTCCGGGACTTCCGGAGATCGCGCCCTACGTCTCCGACTCCGGCGAAGGGCGCTGGACCGTCGCCGAGGCGATCGATCTCGACGTGTCCGCGCCGGTCATCACGCTCGCGCTGCTGCAGCGGCTTCGCTCGCGCGACGAGGAGTCGTTCAGCGACCGATTGCTGGCAGCGCTCCGCAACGAGTTCGGCGGCCACGCGGTGCAGCGCACCGGTCCGCAGCAGTCGTGACACGAAACGGCGCGCGCGCGTGCACCATCGTGATCTTCGGCGGCACCGGAGATCTCGCGCGCCGCAAACTGCTGCCGGCGCTGGCGGTGCTGCGGCACCACGGGTTCACGGACGACGACACGCTGGTGCTCGGCGTGGCCCGCGACACCGAGATGACCGACGCCGCCTACCGTGCGGTCGTGCGTGAAGCGCTCTCGAAGGCGAACGCCGGACTGTCGGGCGAAGCACTGGACGCCTGGATCGAACGCTGCGTTTTCTACGAGGGGACGGGCGCCGGCAAGCTCGAGGATTTTCGGCGGCTCGGTGCGCGGCTCGGGGCGTTGGAGCGCGAGCACGATGGCAATCGCGCCGCGAACCGGGCGTTCTACCTCGCCATCCCGCCCGCTGCCTTTCGGGCGACGATCGACGGCATCCAGGACGCGGGGCTGCACAAGGGGGGAGGGAACGGCGGCGGCTGGGCGCGGGTGGTGATCGAGAAACCGTTCGGTCGCGATCTGCCCACGGCGCAGGCGCTCAACCGACTGCTGCACCGGTGCTTCGACGAGTCGATGGTCTACCGCATCGACCATTATCTGGGGAAGGAAACGGTCCAGAACCTTCTGATATTCAGATTCGCTAACGCAGTCTTCGAGTCGCTGTGGAACCGCAACCACGTGGAGAGTGTCCAGATAACGGTCGCCGAGGAGCTCGGCGTGGAACGACGCGCCGCGTACTACGAGACCGCCGGCGCCGTACGCGACATCCTGCAGAACCACGGAGCCCAACTCCTGTCGCTCGTCGCCATGGACACGCCGGCGCGGATGTCGGCGGATCCCATCCGCCAGGAGAAGGTGAAAGCGCTCGAACAAGTCCGTCCCGTGGAAGCCGCCAACGTCGTGCTCGCGCAGTATGACCGCGGCAAGCTCGACGGGCAGCCGGTGGTCGCCTATCGCGAGGAGCCGGGAGTCGCGGCCGATTCACGCACGGAGACGTACGCGGCGATCCGGCTGGACGTCGACAGCTGGCGGTGGCAGGGCGTGCCGTTCTATCTGCGCACGGGAAAGCGCCTCGCGGAGCGTCGCACCGAGATCATCATCAAGTTCCGCCGGCCTCCGGTCTGGCTCTTCGAGGCGATGGGCTCGACGGACGTCCATCGCAACACGCTGCGGCTCGTGATGCAACCGAAGGAAGGATTCGCGCTCTACTTCCACGTCAAGTCGCCGGGCCGGCCGCTCCGCATGGAACGGCTCCCGCTGGACTTCTACTACGACGAACGATATCCGGAGCTCCCGGAGGCGTATCAGACGCTGCTCCTCGATGTGATCGATGGTGACCAGACGCTGTTCGTCCGGTCGGACGAAGTCGAAGCCGCGTGGCGCCTCTTCACGCCGGTCCTCGAAGGCGGGTTTCGGGTGCACCAGTATGCATCCGGCACGTGGGGGCCGCGGGAAGCAGATGCGCTCCTCGAGCGCGACGGCGAGCAATGGACCATGCTCCCAAGCGGTCGGCCGCCCGCGGTACCGCAAGACTGAGCGTGAACGGCCGCCGGACGCCATCGGATCTCCACGTCTACGCGGATGCCGGCGCGCTCGCCGACGCCGTGACACGCGACATCCTCGATGCCGGCCGGGAGCGCATCGCGTCGTCGGGACGCTTCGCGATCGCGCTGGCGGGAGGAGAGACGCCCCGCGCCGCCTATGAGCTCATCGGCGAGCGGCACGGCGCGGCGGTCGACTGGACACAGGTGCACGTCTACTTCACCGACGAGCGCTTCGTGCCGCCCGACGATCTCAGGAGCAACTTCGCGATGGCCAACCGGGCCTGGCTGTCGCGCGTCGGCATCCCTGCTGGGCAGGTGCACCCGATGCCTACCAGGAATGGATCGCCCGCCGAATGCGCGGCGCGTTACGAGCGCCGGCTGCGTGACACGATTCCCGACCAACGCAGCACCTTCGATCTCGCCATCATGGGCATCGGATCGGACGGACACACGGCGTCGCTCTTTCCGGGCGACGACGACGCCCTGTCCGAACGCGAGCGGTGGGTGCTGGCGGTGCGGGCTCCGCAGGGCACGGAACCGCGCGACCGGATCACGCTGACGCTGCCAGTCATCAACGCGTCGCGCCGGGTGATGTTCGTCGCCAGCGGGGCGGCGAAGCGCGAGCGTGTGGCGCAGGCCAGATC
>JBOHTL010000051.1:0-4555 GCA_050733735.1 Gemmatimonadaceae bacterium | reverse complement strand
AGGCAACGCGGTGGAATCGCTGCGCGCCGAGTACGCCTGGACCGACGCGCGCACGTCGCGCTCGACGATCGCGGTCGGCGTCGAAGGCAGCGACATCTCGCTGCGCGGGTTCGCGTTCGATACGCTGCAGGGCCGACTCAGCTATCGTCGACCCACCGGCGAGGTTCAGCTCGCGTTGCGGCAGGGAGACGATCGCGACTACTCGCTCAGCGGATCCTTCATCGCGGGCACCCGACGTGAGGTCCGCGTGACCGACCTCGCGCTTCGCATGGATACCACCGTGTGGAGTCTGGCGCGGCCAGCGGTGGTGCACTGGCGCGCGGCGGGGATCGAGGTGCACGACGTCGAGCTGCGGAGCAACACCGGCGGGCTCGTCTACGCGAACGGGATGCTGCCCACGGAAGGAAACGCGAACCTCGTCCTCGACGTGCGGCAGTTCCAGATCGCGGATGTCGCGATGTTCCTGCAGAGCGACTTCCCGATCACGGGAATTCTCACGGCGCGCGGGGTGCTCGAGGGATCGATGGGCAATCCCCGCTTCCGTGGCGCGACCGGGTTGGTGAACGGCAACTACAACGGCTCGATCATTCCCGACTTCCAGGGGACCTTCCGGTACGCGAACGCGTCGCTCACGGCGCACGTCGAAGCGATCCGCGACGGTCGAGCTCCGTCCGTGATCGCCGACGCGGTGCTGCCGATCAACCTCGCGATCACCGGCGTCACCGGACCACGCTTGCTCGATGCGCCGATGCGCGTCGACGTCGTCGGTGACAGCCTGCCGCTCGACCTGATTCCCGCGATGACGGATTTCGTGGCCAGTGTGCGTGGCACCGCCGCGGGACGCCTCGCGATGCGCGGGACGCTGCAGCGGCCGACGTTCGCGGGCGCGCTGACGTGGGTGAACGGCTCGATGGTCATCGTGCCGACCGGCGTGACGGTGGAGCAGATCACCGCTTCGATCCGGATGGCGCGCGACACCGTGTTCGTCGACTCGATCGCCGGGCGCGCTGGAGACGGCTCGCTGCGCGTTTCGGGCCGTCTCTATGTCGGCAACTGGCGCGCGCCCGCGTTCGATCTGTCGGTCCTGGCCGACGACGCCCTCGTGCTCGACAACGATCGCGGCGAGCTCGAGGCCAACGTTGGACTCAGTCTCACCGGCCCGTGGGAGAATGCGTACGTCGCCGGATTGGTGCGCATCAATCAGGGCGTCGTGTACATCCCGGAACCGGACAACAAACAGGTCGTGAATCCCGGAGATCCGAGCGTGTTCGCGGTCCTGGATACCGCGCTCCTCTCCGACCGGGAGTTGTTCCCGGCCAGCTCACCGTTGCTCGAGAATCTTCGTATGGACGTGGACGTCTCGGTCAACCGCAACACGTGGCTGCGATCGCGTGACGCGAACATCGAGATGTTCACGGAAGAGCCGGTCCGCGTGAACCGCGTGGCGAACGCGCTGTCGCTCACCGGTGTGGTGTCCACGGATCGCGGTGAGTACGAGTTTCTCTCGAAGCGCTTCGAGATCAAACGCGGCTCGGCGACATTTGTCGGCGGACCGGAGCTCAACCCCGCGATCCAGGCGACTGGAGAATACGAGGTCGCGCTGGCTGGACGTGAAGCGTTCAACATCCGTGTTCTGATCGGCGGGACGATGCGTCGGCTGAAGCTGACGCTGGAGAGCGATGCCCAGCCGCCGATCCCACAATCGGACCTGCTGAGCTATCTCGCGTTCGGGCGGAGCGCGACGTCGCTCCTCGAGATCGAGGGATCGGGCCTCTCGGGCTTCACGGCGACGGGGCATCTCGTCGGCGTCGGCGCGGCGCTGGCGACGAAGCGAATGATCGCCGTTGCGCTGGGCGTGATGGTCGACGAAGTGGAAGGCGACGCCACGCGCGGGCTCGGCGCCGATGTCATCAACATCACCCCCGCGGATCTGCCGACGGAGCTCGGCAACTTCGACACCTTCCTGCTGGGCACGCGCGTCGAGGCCGGCAAGTACCTGAGTCCGTACTTCTTCACGGCGCTGCAGCTGCAAAAGCATCCCGGGCTGCGCCTCGAGTACCGCGCGCCCAGGGGCTGGCGGTACGAGGCCGCCATGGAGCCGCGCTACATCCTGCAGCCTCCGTCCCTGGCGAATCAGCGCATTCCGGTGGTGACGAGCTTCGGCGCGTTCATGATCCGCGAGTGGCGCTTCTAGCTACGACGTCTGCGACCCGAGCTCCTCATACAAGGTTGCCACGGCTCGAAGTCCACGGTTGAAGTTGTCGATCGAGATCCATTCGTCGGGGGCGTGAGCGTTCTCACCCGGCAGCCCGAATCCGAGCAGCAGCACCGGCGCCTTCAGGACGCGCTCGAAGTCGCCAACCACGGGAATCGATCCGCCTTCCCCGACGACGACGGGTTCCTTGCCGAAAGCAGCGCGCAGCGCGCGACGAGCGGCGTCGTACAGGTCGCCACTGAGCTCCGCCTTCCATGGCCGTCCACCGTGGATATACGTGACCCCGACCTTCACTCCTCTGGGCGCGACACGCTTCACATGCGCCTTGAACAGTTTCGCGATCGCCGCCGGATCCTGATCGGGCACGAGCCGGCAGCTGACTTTTGCCATCGCGCGTGCCGGCAGTACCGTCTTTGCGCCTTCTTCGGTGTAGCCGCTCAGGAGACCATTCACCTCGCAGGTGGGTCGCGACCAGATGCGCTCGAGCGTGCTGAAGCCCTCTTCGCCCGCGAGCGCCGGTGCACCCGTCTCGCGGAGGAAGCCTTTTTCCCTGAAGGGCAGCTTGCGCATCGAGGCGCGCTCCCTGGCCGGCCACTTGCGCACCTTGTCGTAGAAACCCTTGATGGCGACACGTCCGTTGGTGTCGTGCATCGTGGACAGGATGCGCGCGAGCGCCATCGCCGGATTCCCGACGGCGCCCCCGTAGCTTCCCGAATGCAGATCCTGCGCTGGACCCACGACGTCGATCTGGAAGTACGAAAGACCGCGGAGCGACGACAGGATGGACGGCTGGCCGGGTGCGAACATCGCCGAGTCGGAGATCACGACGGCATCCGCGGCCAGGAGCTTCGCGTTGACCTCGATGAATTCCGCGAGGTTGTCACTGCCCACCTCCTCTTCGCCCTCGGCCAGGACGATGAGGTTCACCGGCAGCGCGCGGCGCTCGCGCAGCAGTGCTTCCGCGGCTTTGACATGGATGTACAGCTGCCCCTTGTCGTCCACCGACCCGCGCGCGAACAGCTTGCCGTCGCGAACGGTCGGCTCGAAGGGAGGGCTCGTCCAGAGGTCGAGCGGCTCCACGGGTTGAACATCGTAATGCCCATAGACGAGAATCGTGGGCGCGTCCGGGCCGGCCCTGCGCCACTCGCCGAGGACGATCGGATGCCCCGGCGTGCGGTGGACGGTGGCCTGCATACCGATGTCGCGCAGCCGCGTCGCGAGCCAATCAGCGCAGCGCGCGGTGTCGGCGTTGTGCTCCGTTCGTGCACTGACGCTCGGGATGCGCAGGAACTCGTCAAGCTCCGATCGAATGCGGCGCTCTTCACGCGTGAAGAAATTGTCGAGGTCGACGGCGACACGCGGCGTTTCGCTCTTCATGCGCGTCAACGTAGCTGCCCTTCGGGCCAGGTGCCACGCCAGCGCTGCAGCAGCCAGATGCGCAGATATTTCACAGGGTCGCCCTCGCGCGCGAGAGTCACCATGGAGTCCGGTCGCACCAGCTCGAAGTGCGGCCGAAGCGCCTCGACCGTTGGATTCGCTTCCGCCGTCTCGTCCGCGACGACAATGAGACCGTCACGCGGCTGCGCGCGATCGGTGAAGCCGGGCCAGAGGTCGTACTGATTGCGGCGGGTCGCAAGGTTGAGCGAGAACACCTCCGGGTTGTCCGGGAGGTGAAACGCAAGCTCCGACGTCTCCTGATAGCGATTGGCGGCTACCCACGTCCGGTACGACGATATCGACAAACGCGGCGCGTACAACCGATTCACCTCGGCTGCCAGATCATCCCAACCTGAGGATCGCGCGACGGGGTCGCGCCGCGCGGGTACGGGCAACACCGGTGTAACGGTGTTGGCATATGTCACGATGGTGAGCAATGCGGCGAGCGCGATGCCCGCGCGCAACCAGGTGCGCCAGGTCCTGTTCGTGGCATGCGCGGCCAGGAGCATGATGCCGGGCACGTACGCCAGTGCAGGCCAGTTCGCCTCCACCCGTCGCCGCGTCGCCGAGTAAACGAAGAAGAGCAAGACCGTGGCACATAAGACTGCGAGCAGCGCCCGCGCGCTCCCACTTGACCTTCTCATCGCGATGATCATCATGACGAACAGAACTGGGGTCACGAGACCCAGCTGCCCGCCGATGAGCTCCAGCTCGCGATTGATCACCGATCCGCCCGCGCCTCCGAAGCCGTGCTGCAGCTGGAACGCGAACGACGCCCAATCGTGCTGAGCATTCCAGATGATCACCGGCGAGAACACCGCGATCGCGAGGAGGGTACCGACGTAGGGGCCCGCGGTGGATAGCTCGGATCTCAGCTCGCGGCGCACGAGCACTGCGACGACC
>JBOHTL010000050.1:0-2691 GCA_050733735.1 Gemmatimonadaceae bacterium | reverse complement strand
CCCGTACGGGGAGACGGCCCTGAACGTTGCAGCGGTCGCGCTTAGAAGCGAATTCCGACCGAGACCGGGACCATCTGGAACTTGCTGTCCTCACCCATCGGAATGTGGTGATAGCGCGCTTCTATATACGTCCCGAACCCAGTGAGCGGGATGTTGAAGCCGGCGCCGATGTTGAAGCCGAAATCGGTCTCGGCGTCCGCGCCATCTACGGAAACCTTCGAGTTGTACATGCCGACGCCGCCGATCAAATAGGCCATCGGGATGATCGTGTACGTACCGTTCGCGGTCAGGCCGAGTACGCGGAACGACTCACCATTCAAGCCGACGCCGTCCTTGAACTCGAGGGAATTGAACGTGCCTTCGACACGCAGTCCGAGCGGCGCGAGCGGCGGCTTGATGCCGAGCGACAGCGTCGCGTGATAGCCCATGTTGTTGGCATCGGAAGCGTCGCCCATCGGGAGCGTCGCGCCGGCGGCAACGCCGAACGAGGTCTGCGCGTGAAGCGCGGGTGCTGCGATGAACATCGCCGCAAGAACGAGCGCGGCACGGGACAACAGACGCATGGTAATCCTCCGGTGTGGTTCTATTGACGAGGTGGGAACTGCTTGCAGAAAGGACCAACCTGTCACGAATTCGCAACGCGTTGTCTGTGCGTCATTGACTCGCCTTGCCGGGCCTGTTCCAAGTAATTATCCTCGCTTGTGAGGAACATCTTGGGTCGGTAGCGTCATGCCAGAGATTATCCTCAACACGGAGGATAATTTTATGGCCCGGTCGTATAACGTTCGCATTGCCGCACTTATCACGGACGCGCCGATCAAGTGGCTCGACAATCTCCTGTCTCGCCATCACTTGGTCGGCGTCGACCGACACCGCCAGGGCGTTGAGCGGAGAATCTCCGACAATGGCTTGCTGGCGGTCGAGATGTGCCGGATTCTCGCGCTCGAACTCGGCCTCTCCCTCCGACAGGCAGTTGCCATTACGAACGACTGCCTCCGCGGCGAGCTCGGAGACGAGTTGCGCTATGCCATGCCGTCGGGTCTCACGCTGCATTTTCCTCTGGGTGCAACGCGCGCGCGTCTGCGCGATCGCACGAGGGAAGCTGTGGAGATGGTTGCGATGGCGCGCCGAGGCCGACCCCGAGTCGCGCGCTGAGAAAAAAAAGCGCCGGGTGGAAACCCGGCGCTTCGCATTTATGGCCAGCGCGTGGTCAGCCAGCCGTTCTCGCGACGTTTTCGGCGGCCGGACCCTTGGCGCCCTGCACGAGATCGAACTCCACGGGCTCGCCTTCAGCCAGTGTCTTGAAGCCATTTCCCTGAATCGCGCTGTAGTGCACGAAACAGTCTCGGTCACCGCCGTCTGGCGTGATGAATCCGAATCCCTTCGCGTCGTTGAACCACTTCACCTTTCCTGTCGTGCGCATACCTGCTCCTGAGAAATCCTGGACGTCGCCCGCTCGTGCAGCAGCGAGGCTCCTCGATGAACCACACGAAAACACCGTGTTTTCGTGGGAAGGCGCAGCGAAGCTATTGTTCCCTGTACGGGCGGTCAATGGCGTATCTTTCGACTTCTGATGACGTTCGCCGCCAGACGACAGACTCCGACGACCTGGGTCGGGATGGTGCCCATCGGCTCCGACTTCCCTGTCGTCGTGCAGTCCATGACGAACACGGACACCGCCGATGCTGCCGGGACGGCGGCTCAGGTGCTGGCGCTCGCGGCCGCTGGCTCGCAGATCGTGCGCGTCACCGTCAACAACGACGACGCGGCGGCGGCAGTGCCGGACATCGTACGGCGGGTCCGCGAGGGCGGCGCGCCCACACCCATCGTCGGAGACTTTCACTACAACGGGCACCTGCTGCTCGCGAAGTTTCCGGACTGCGCCGCCGCGCTCGACAAATACCGGATCAACCCCGGCAACGTCGGCGGCAAGCGGCGTGATGAGAATTTCCGCACGATCGTCCGGATCGCCGCCGAACACAACAAGCCGGTCCGCATCGGCGTGAACTGGGGCTCGCTCGACCAGGATCTGCTCACCGAGATGATGGACGCCAACGCGCGAGCCGCTGCGCCGCGCTCCGCGAAAGACGTCTACATCGAAGCGATGCTGGCCAGCGCGCTTCGGTCGGCCGCGCTCGCCGAGGAGGCTGGCCTCGGTCACGACCGCATCGTCATCTCCGCGAAGGTGTCGGAGGTTCAGGATCTTGTGGAGGTGTACCGTCGCCTGGCCGCGCGCTGCGACTATCCGCTGCACCTCGGTCTCACGGAAGCGGGCATGGGCAGCAAGGGAGTGATTGCGAGCACCGCCGCCCTGTCGATTCTGCTTGGCGAAGGTATCGGCGACACCATTCGAGCGTCGCTGACCCCGCGACCGAACGGCGATCGCACCGAGGAAGTGCGGGTGGCCCAACAAATCCTGCAGTCGCTCGGTCTGCGCAGCTTCGAGCCTCAGGTCACCGCCTGTCCGGGATGCGGACGCACCACGTCGACGTTCTTTCAGCAGATGGCGGAGGAGATCCAGACGTACATCCGCAACCGCATGCCCGATTGGAAGACGCAGCATCCCGGTGTGGAATCGATGAAGGTCGCTGTGATGGGATGCGTCGTGAACGGTCCCGGCGAATCGCGGCACGCGAACATCGGCATTTCTCTTCCGGGCACGTTCGAGGAGCCGAAGGCACCGGTGTACAT
>JBOHTL010000049.1:0-4416 GCA_050733735.1 Gemmatimonadaceae bacterium | reverse complement strand
ACGTCTCCCTGGCCACGATGCGCCGTTGCGTCCGCCTCGCGCGCGAGCGCGTCCCGGAGTATGTCGATGCCGGCTCCGCTCACCGCGGACACAGGAAGAATCGGCGCTTCCATGTAGCGTGATCCCTGGAGGAGTTCCCGGACGTTCTCCAGCACCAGCGCGAGCCACTCATCATCCACGAGGTCGCGCTTGGTGAGCGCGACCACGAGCCGTGGCACCCGCAGCAGCTCGAGAATCGCGAGATGCTCGCGCGTCTGCGGCATGGGTCCTTCGTCGGCGGCGATGACGAGCAGGGCGACGTCGATCCCGCTGGCGCCGGCGAGCATGGTTCGCACGAACGCTTCGTGGCCGGGAACGTCGACGACACCGAGGACGTCGCCGTTGGGCAGGCGCAGCGGCGCGAAGCCGAGATCGATCGTGATACCGCGGCGTTTCTCCTCGGGAAGGCGATCGGTGTCGACACCGGTGAGGGCGCGTACCAGCGCGGTCTTTCCGTGATCGATGTGGCCGGCGGTGCCGAGAATCACGCCGCGGACCACCCCGCGCGTTCCCACATGTCCAGGGCGCGCAGCGACCGACCGCCAGCGGCATTCACGTCGTGGAGATGGTAGCTGAGGAACTCGCGCAGCAACCGCTGATGCGCGCGCACCTCGGCATCGGAGAGCGGCGCAACGTCCGCGCCGGACATCCAGCGCGCGATCGCTGCGCGCGCGGTGACGGGAAGCTTGCGTCCGCCGGCGGCGAGTGAGGCGCATCGCGGGCACACGACGCCGCCCGCCGTGTGCGAGAACAATGCGGTATCGTCGTCCGCGAGTGGCCGGTCGCATTCGGCGCAGTCGCCGAGCGCCGGTCCAAACCCGAGAGCGCCGACGATCTGCCAGGCGCCGGCGAGCGTAGCGCCGCGAGCGTCGCGCCCACCCCGCGTGGCCAATGCGTCGAGCGCCCCGACGACTGAGTCGAAGAGCGGGGCGTCCGCCCCCTCGCGACCGAACGCCAGCGCGATCTCGGCGATCGCTTCCGCTCCCGTGAACCGTTCCAGCTCTTCGCCGAGCGCAGTGCGGGTGCGCACGTCCTCGAAGCCACTCAGGGTGTCGAGCTCGCGTCCCGGCCTGGTGTGCAGATGCGCGGTCCCTTGCGCGAAGAGATCGAGCCCGCTGCCGAAGCGGCGCCGCGACTTCCTGGCGCCCTTCGCGAGCGCCGACCGGATTCCTGCATCGCGCGTAAGGAGGCGGACGATGCGGGACGACTCCAGATAGTCAAAAGCGTGGAGGACGATCCCTTCACTGACGAGGAGGGCCATGCATGAAAGATAGGGAAGGTGGGGAGTGGGAAATGGGAAAAGGGCGGAACAGGGGAACTGGGACGGGCGTGAAGCTGCACATCATGTCCCTGTCCCTCCTCCCTTTTCCCTCGCCTTTCCCCTTCCCATTCCCCGTCTTCCCTCAGAACGAGGATCTCAACCCCAACGAGATCGTCCTCCTCGGCGTCAGGAAGTTGAACACATTCTCATAGTACTCATTCGTCAGATTCTCGACGCTCATCGTGATCGTGTGGGCGTTCGCGAGCGCAGGCAGCCGATACTCGGCGCCGACGTCGATCCGCTCATACGAGGGAAGCGTGACCGGTGTCGATGGGAAGGAGCGGAAATCGCGATCCGTCCGTACGCCGACCGCGAGGAGGCTTGCGGACGCGCGCAACGTACCGCCGCGGTATGAGAGATTCGCGCTCGCCTTCCGCTCCGGCCGCCGGATCAGCGACTCGCCCTTTTTGTACAACCCGCCAGAGGTGTTGTCGAAGCCGGGCTCGAGGACCTCCGTTTCGAGGAACGTCGCGCCAACGCCGAACCACCATGGCCCGGCCACGCGCCCTTCCAGCTCCGTCTCGATGCCGTCGGCCTTCGCTTCCGCGACGTTGCAATAGCTGTAGCCGCAGGCCGCGGCGGTGGGCTCGTAGTCGATCATGTTCACGAAACGCTGGGAGAAACCCGTCACCGCGACGCGGATCCGCTGTGTGAAGAAGTCCTGTTCGATACCCACGTCCCAGCTCGTGGTGCGCTCCGGCTCGAGATCCGGATTGCCCGTCACGAAGCCGGTGGAATAGTTCTCGGTGAAGCTGGGTTCCCGGAACGCATTTCCAAAGGTTGCGCGCACTCGCGTGGATTCCGAGGGACGCGTGGATACACCGGCGCGGCCGGTGAGGAACTGACCGAAGCGCTCGTTGTCGTCGAGCCGGGCTCCCAGCGTGGCGGTGACGCGCGCGTGCGGCGTGAACACACCCTCCGCGTATGCGCCGATGTTCCGCCGCGCGGCTCTGAAGGAAGATGCGAAGGGTCCGAACGACGACTGCGACTGCAACTGCGAGCGCTGATCCTGCTGCTCCATCTGGGCGCCGACGGTGAGCATCACTGCGGACGTCGCGAGGGCATGCAGCCGCAGCTCCACGCCACGGCGGCGGATCTTGTCCTGCGAGACGAAGCTGCCGTCCGCGGCATCATCGGCCGCGTCGTCCGTGCCTCCCTCATTGATGCTGGAGCTCAGCGCCAGGACGGCGCGCATTCCCTCGCGCACTCTGCGCTCGAGCTGGAGACCCAGCAGCGATCGATCTTCGACGCGATACGAGTTGGCGTCCGACACGGTCCCGCCGCCGTCGGTCGGATAGTTGTACTGATAATCGTTGTAACGAAGGCTGAGTCGAACATCCGTGCTGGCGACCGGCGACCACGCCACCCGGCCGCTCAGGACGTTGTTCTGGTATGTGTTGTTCACTTCGTACACGCCGGATGACTGATGCCGTGCCAGCGCCACCGAGTACGACGTGGTCTGAGCGGCGCCCCGGAGCGCCGCGCTGAGATCGAGCGTGGACATCGCGTCCGGCGTGACACGCTCCGCCGCCGGCCCGACCACGGTGCGATGTCGCGGCGCCATTCCCGCGCGAACGCTCAGTTCACCCGTCGGCGCCTCCGCGCCGCGCCGCGTGATGATGTGCACCACGCCGGTGACCGCGTCGGCACCATGGATCACGCTGGCAGGGCCGCGGACGATCTCGATGCGCTCGACGTTGTCCGTCGTGAGCGACGCGAAGTCGAACGCGCCGCCGGGATCATTGGCGGCGACGCCGTCGATCAGCACCTTCACGTACTTGCTTTCCCCACCGCGCAGAAAGAGTGAGGTCTGCGCTCCCTGCGACCCCGCCTGCGCGACATACGCGCTGGTCACGGTCTTGAGCGCCTCCGCCACCCTAGTGATTCCCCGAACCCGCAGCTCGTCGCCGGTGATGACGGTGACGGCAACGGGAAGGGTCGACCGGTCGAGCGGCGTTCGCGTGGCGGTGACGACGACTGGGTCGACGCGAGCGGTGTCGGGTGTCTGTTCCTGCGCGCCGAGCGCGCTGGCGACGAATGCGGCGAGAAGCAGCGGACGAATGATCATGGTCAGGAAGAAGGAAGACCGCCCGAATTCGGGCGGCGCAGAGGAACGAGTGAAGGCGCACCGACGGCAGGGTCGCGTGTGACCACGACGGGCCATTCATAGACGCGTTCCAGCACGTCGGCGCGCATGACGTCGTTGACGGTTCCGGATGCCGCGACGATGCCGCGATCGAGGAGCACCAGCCGGTCGGCGAAGCGGGCGACCAGATTCAGTTGATGGCTGACGAGCAGCACCGCCTTCCCTGCCCGTGCCAGCCGGCCGAGCAGCTCGAAGACCGCCATCTCGTGACCCACGTCGAGGAAGGTGGTGGGCTCGTCCGCGACGAAGGCGTCTCCGCCCTGGGCGAGCGCGCGCGCAAATCGCACCCGCTGCCACTCGCCACCGGAGAGCTGATCGACGGAGCGATCACGCAGCGCGTCGATGCCGGCGTCGCGCAGCGCTTCTTCGACGGCGGCGCGGTCCTGCGCGCTGTCACGGCCCCACGTGCCGCGATGCGGAAGGCGGCCGAGCGCCACGTAGTCGCGCACGTTCATCGGGAATGGCGACTCTTCGCGCTGAGTCACGACCGCGACGCGCCGCGCGATATGGTCACGTGCCAAAGTGCGCACATCGCTCCCGTCTATATGAATCGCGCCCGCGGACGCGGGTGCTCTGCCCAGAAGCGCGCGCACAAGCGTGCTCTTGCCGCTTCCGTTGGGTCCCACGACGGCGGTCATGGCGCCGCGCGGCGCCGACAGCGTCACGCCGGCAAGCGCTTCGCGTTCCTGCCGCGGATAGCGTACGCGCAGCCCGACGAAGCCGATCATGTGAGCCGCCGCAGCGTGATGAGAAAGAACGGCACGCCGAGAATCGCGGTGATCGCGCCGAGGGGGAGGTCCGCTGGCGGCAGGGCGTTGCGCGCGACGAAGTCGGCAAGCACGACGAGAAATGCACCCGTCAATGCGCTCGCGAGCAGCACGGTGCGATGCGTGAATGCGCCGAGCCGCCG
>JBOHTL010000048.1:0-5622 GCA_050733735.1 Gemmatimonadaceae bacterium | reverse complement strand
ATACGGGGCTGGGGATGGACACCTCGACGCAGAATCGGGTGTTCGAGCCCTTCTTCACGACGAAGGGCGTCGGCGAGGGCACCGGGCTGGGACTGGCGACCGTGCACGGCATCGTGGCGCAGAGCGGCGGCTACGTCACCGTTCAGAGCGAGCTCCGCAAGGGCACGACGTTCACCGTGTATCTGCCGCGCGTCCTCGAGATGCCTCCGGTGGAACCACGCCGGTCAGGGTCCCACGTTGCGCGTTCGCGCGGCACGGAGACGATCCTCCTGGTCGAGGACGAAAGCGCCGTGCGTGCCCTCGCGCGTCGCGTGCTCGAGCGCAGCGGGTTCCGGGTGTTCGACGCGGGCACTCCCGGCGCCGCCCTCTCCCTGGCCGAACAGCACAGACACGACATCGATCTCGTGCTCAGCGATGTCGTCATGCCCGAGATGAGCGGACCGCAACTGGTGGCAAAGATCTCGCAGATCTGTCCCGACGCCTGCGTGCTCTTCATCTCCGGGTACACGGATGATGAGATCATCGGGCGCGGACTCACCGAGCCGGGTCTCATGCTCCTTCCCAAGCCGTTCTCGGCGCAGGAGTTGGTGGACCGTGTGAGGCAGGCCCTTGACCGTCCGCAGGAAAGTACTTCTGTCACTTTGGCGTGAGCACGAACTGCCACTGGTGACAGACAGGACATCTTACCAGTCTTATTCGATGTCCATGACGACCGTCTCCAAGGGCAATTCCATCGAAGTCGACGTAGTCAAAGCCGCGCTTTTCGAGGACTACGAAGTTCTCGATGAGCTGGGGCGCGGCGGCATGGCGGTTGTCTATCGCGCCAACGAGCGCGCCCTCGATCGGGAGGTCGCCATCAAGGTGCTGCCCGCCCTGCTCGCCATGGACGAGGAATTCGTTCAGCGCTTCACCCACGAGGCGCGCACGGCCGGCAAGCTCGAGCACCCGAACATCGTCCCGATCTATCGCGTCGGAACGTCCGGTCACGTCACCTATTTCGTGATGAAGCTGCTCTCGGGACAGAGTCTGTCCCGGGTGGTGCGCGAGCGGGGAAAGCTCAGCGTCGGCGAAGTGCGCCGCATCCTGATCGAGTGCGGCGGCGCGCTCGGCTACGCGGCGAAGCGCAACATCGTGCACCGGGACATCAAGCCGGACAACGTGCTGCTCGACGCCGAAGGCCGCTGCGTGATCACCGACTTCGGCATCGCCAAGGCGCCAGGAGGCGCGCAGACCGCGGCCGGCACTTCCCTGGGCACGCCGAGGTACATGAGCCCGGAGCACGCGCAGGGGATCCCGCTGGACGGCCGGAGCGACCTGTACAGCCTTGGCGTGGTGGCGTATCAGTGTCTCGTTGGAAAGCTGCCGTACGACGCGGAAGACCCCTTCGCCATCCTTTATAAGCACATCAACGAGCCACTCCCGCGACCGGAGCTGGTTTCCGACGAGGAATGGGCGCTGTATGCCGTCATCGAGCGGATGCTCGCGAAGAAGGCGGCGGACCGCTTCCAGAGCGCCGACGACCTGATCGTCGCGCTCGGCGGTCACGTATCCGAGCCGACGCTCGTGTCGCAGTCGCTTCCGTCCATGCTCGTTTCGGCGCAGCCGACGGAGATCATCCCGACGCCGACGTTCGGGCTCAAGATGAAGCGCTTCTGGACGCAGGACTGGCGCTCGTGGGCGGGCGCGTCGGCGATCGCGATGGCCGCGATGTTCGTGTTGATGATCACGAGCATGCGGACCAACGACGCCATTCCGCCCGACACCGCCGCGGGGACAAGGGCCGCCGCGCCCGTGGTGGGTGCCACGACCGGCCCGACGACGACGGCTCAGCGCGCGGCGGACAGCGTGGCGGCCACGAAGACGGCGAGCCTCGGCACGAGTCTCAGCACGCGCTCCGCGCCCCGGCAGACTGGCGCCACGAAGACGGCGGATCCCGCTCCGGTCACGCCCCCGGCGCCGGCGCGTTCCCGACTGGTCTCGAAGTGTCCGGCGCGTCCGCGCGCATTCAGCGTCGTGCTGGATTCCGTGGCGGATGTGCGTTCAGGGTCGCGGTTGCCGGTCCGCTTCGACGTATGCGGCCTTGCGGAAGGAACGAACTTCTCCGCCCAGGTCCGCTTCCGGCAGCGCGTGCGCATCGGCCGGGGCAACACGTATGAGAACTCCTTCCCCGACCAGGCCACGACGAATCGCGAGCGGCGCATTCACAACATCGATGTTTCCCGGATGAGACCCGGGAGCTACTACATCGACGTTGTCATCACGAACGCCGATGGGATCACCCGCGGGGACACGAAGGAGTTCAGGCTACTCGATCGGTAAAACGGCCGCAGAAGCGGTGAGCTGCGAGTTGAAGCGAGCTACTGCGAGACCACCACTCGCCGCAGTAATGGCGACAGATGCATGAACATGTTGTACTCCGAGTAGCCGGCGCGCTTCGCGACTTCGTTCGGGTGCAGCGCGGGATGATCGGGTCCCACGAGAATCGCCTCGTCGCCGACTTCCGCTGACTGCGTTTCGCCGAGCGCGATGATCGTGTGGCTCGCGCTCACGGTGCCGATCACGGGGTGCAGCTTTCCGCGGACGAGCACGTCGCAGCCATTCACCGCACCGCTCGGATAGCCATCCACGTGCCCGACGGCCAGCGTCGCAGTCCACACCGGCTTGTCGGTGGTCCACCGTCTGTGGTAGCTCACGCCTTCTCCGGCAGCGAGGCGGTCGACGCGCATCACACGCGCCTTGAGACGATAGGTCGGCGTGAGACCACCCTCGTTTTTCGCTTCCTCCGAGACGTAGCCGCCGTAGAGCGCGAGTCCTGGCCGCACCGCGTCAAGGAAGGTGTCGGGCCGATGGCGCTGCACCGCGTCTGAGCTCGCGGCATGCAACAGTCCGAGGTCGATTCCCTTCGAGCGCGCCGTCCTGTGCATCGCGCTGAGACGCGACGCCTGGTCGCGGTCGAAGTCCGCGTCTTCCACGAGCTCGGTGAACGCGCCTTCGATCCGGACGGCGCGCGTGGCGACGAGCGCGTCGATCCAGAGCAGCGAATCCGCGACCGGCATCCCCATGCGATGCATCCCGGTGTCGATGTAGAGATGCACGCGCACCGGCCGGTTCAGCTTCACTGAGACGCGCTGCAGGATCTGCGGCGCGGCGGCGCGGAAGGGCGCCTGCACGATTTCCATCGGCACCAGGTCGAGCAGCTCCTCTTCGGTCGCCGGTCCCATGAGCAGGATCGGCTTCTTCGCGCCGGCGCGCCGCAGCTCCAGCGCCTCCGTGGGGCGCACCACTGCCAGCATTCGAATCTCCGCGACGCCGTCGAGATGCGGTCCGATCGTCGCGAGCCCATGGCCGTAGGCGTTGTTCTTGACGACCGCGATGACCGGCCGGCCGCCGGCCATGCGCGAGATCGTCTGCGCATTGCGCGCGAGTGCGGCGGCGTCGATCTCGAGCCACGGATCGAACGTCCGCTGGGGAAGCGCGGGCCACACGCCGCGCATCGCGAACGGAACTGCGGCCATCGCGGCGCGCGCCACGAATTCCCGTCGAGTGGACATGCTCAATTCTGGCTTCTCGATCGCGACTTCGCGAGCGATCGGCGCCCTCAAGGGCCGCCTGAAGATCAAGGCTGACCTCCTGACGACTGGAGCGGCCTGGGACACGAATGATTTGCCTTGACACTCATGTCCTCGAGGGCGCCGCTCGCTGACGCGCACAATTCTGCGTTCTGGTTACGGACGCTCGACTATGGGTCCAATGACGAAAATCGTGTTGCCGAAGGGATCGTGGACGCCGAATGTGCGAGCTCCCCATTCTTCGTTCATCGGAGGCCGCTTCATCTCCACCTTCGGACGCCATTCCTCATAGTAGGCGTCGGCGTCATTCACCTGCAGTGACACACACGCGTTCCGGCCGTGGCCGGACATCGGAACGTCGATCGTGATCGCGATGGTGCCTCTGCCCACTCCCATGATGCCGTTCTTGCCGTCTTCGGTGGCCTTCCACAGCACGGTGAACCCCAGTTTGCCGACGTAGAATTCCTCGGCGACGCGGAGATCGTCGCCGGGAATGATCGGGACCGCGCGCTCCATCATGGCTGCGTCCATCGTTTGCCCGGATCGGCCGGCGCCAGCGACGGCAGATCGCGAGCTGGCCCGATGCGGCGGGCCTCGATCTCGATGGACTTTGGCTCCCAGGTCTTGCCGCCGTCGCGCGAGACGTCCGCGGTCCACGAGAATGCGTCGGGGCGGATGTTGTGGTACCGGATCCGCAACCGGCCGGGCTTCCCGGTCTGCCTGCCGAGCGTCTGCTCGAGGTGCATCTCGTCGCCGACCTTCTGTGCCCAGCCCGAGTTCATCAATCCGCTGCCCTTCTCGACCGACACCAGATCCCAGCGGTTCATCGGCGCGTTGAAGGATCGCAGCGTCACGCTGTGGTACCAGGTTTCGCCGCTGTCGCCGACGACGCGGTATTCGTCCAGTATCGATCCGCCGTCGAGCTTCACGGCGGTCCAGACGCCTTTCCCCGGCCCGAACTCCCTGTTCGTCGTTGTGAACTGCCACTCGCCGAGCAGATAATCGAAGTCGCCTTTGCGTTCCGCGATGCGCTGCGCCATCTGCTCACCCGTCAGTTGCGGAACGGATGTCCTTTGCGCGGATGCCGAGGAGAACGCGAGAACCAGCATCACGACGATCGATGGGACGATGCTCTTCATTCGCATGGGGTTCGTATCTCCGTCAGTGAGTACGTCCTGCCCGCTCACCTGGCGGGCGGGGGCTGACACCGCTGCGTAAACGATGCACGCGAGCCCGAGCCAGAGGAATCCTTTGATCACGAGCGCGTGAGCCGGCGCCATGAGCCCGAAGACGCGTGAACCGACAAGCCTTCCTCGCGGCAGCAGAGCTTGACGCTTCGAACGGACCAGCCTAGGTTCCACTGTGGAACCATTATGGAACCGGAGCCCGATGCCTACCTTGACCATCAAGAGCATCCCCGACCAACTCTACCATCAGCTGAAGGAGCGCGCGGCCGCGCATCGCCGTAGCCTCAACAGCGAGGTCATCATCTGCCTTGAGCAGGCAATCGCGGGCAGCGTTCCCGATGCTGGGGTCACACTCGCCAAGGCCGATGCCCTTCGCGCCAAGCTTCGTGTGCCCCGGCTGACGGAAGCCCGTTTGCGTGCAGCCAAGGCGGCTGGCCGACCGTGATCGTCGTTGACACCAACGTCATCGCCTATCTCTTGCTCCCCGGTGATCAGACGGAGGCGGCCCGCGGAGCGTTGGCAAGAGATGCGGCCTGGGTGGCACCGTTTCTCTGGCGCAGCGAGCTCCGCAACGTCCTGCGCGGCTACATGCGCCAGGGTCATCTGACTCTGGCCAAAGCACGTGAGGTCCAGGGAGCAGCCGAAGACCTTATGTCCGGTCGCGAGTTCCCCGTGGAGAGTGCCGATGTCCTAGCACTCGCGGCGGCAAGCGGGCAAAGCGCCTACGACTGCGAATTCGTCTCTCTCGCTCGCGCGCTGGATATTCAACTGGTCACCTCCGATCAGGAGGTCCTCGCGAACTTCCCCGCGAACGCTGTTTCGCTCAAGACGTTCGGCTCGGGCGAGCCGGCCGCATAACGTTGCTT
>JBOHTL010000047.1:0-8999 GCA_050733735.1 Gemmatimonadaceae bacterium | reverse complement strand
ATGCTCAGCGACGCGGCGATGAGGGCGCCCGTCTTCGCCGAGTGGACCTGCTCGAGGGCAGCGACGGATAGCGCGGATCCCTCGCCCTCGAGATCCAGGAGCTGCCCGCCAACCATGCCGGACGCTCCCGACGCTCGCATCAGCACTTCGACGAGTCGCTGCGCTGTGGGAGGCTCGAGGCCAAGCCGGCGCGCGCCGTTCACGGTCTGCTTCACTGCCAGGGGCACCATGGCGACGCCGGCGATCGTCGCCAGCGGAACGTCGAAGGCGCGGTGGGTCGTGGGACGGCCGCGACGCAGGCTGTCGTTGTCCATGCATGGCAGATCGTCGTGCACGAGCGAGTACGCGTGCACGATCTCGACGGCGGCGGCGAGCGCGGCCGCGTCACCGGTCCCACCGACGGCGTCGTATGCGCCCAACAGCAGCAGTCCGCGCAACCGCTTCCCTTCGCCCGTGAGACTGTAGCGGATGGCCTCGCGGAGCCGCTTCGGGATCGGCAGATCGTCCGCCGCAACCCGCGACAACTCGGCGTCGATGCTGCGGCGCCAGCTGCCGATGGCGAGGGTCGTCGTCTCATTCACGCAGATCGATCACCTCGAAGGTGCCGTCGGTGCGTTCGACGAGTCGCTGCACCCGGGCTTCCACCTTGCCAAGCTCCTCCGCCGCCGCCCGGAGGCACGACACGCCTTCCTCGAAGAGCGCCAGCGACCGTTCGAGATCGATGTGCTCCGACTCGAGCTCTCCGACGATCTCCTCGAGACGACGAAGCCGCTGCTCGAAGCTCATGACGACTTCCGTATGTCCGTGACGCGGGCGGCCACGATGCCGTCCCGCAGCACGAGATCGAAGGGCATGTCGGGTGCGAATGCCGCCGCGGACGTCAGCGCGTCACCGCCGGGGTGGCGAGCCACCGCGTAGCCGCGCTGCAGCGTCGCCAGTGGACTCAGCGCGTTCAGGCTGCCACCAAGCGCCGCAAGTCGCGCGCGCCGCCGCTCGACGCCGCGAGTCGCGCGGTTCCTGAGCGCGGACGCGCACCAGTGCAATTCGGCCTTGGCGTTGTCCACGCGCTTCAGCAGCCCACGACGCAGGCGACTTTGCAACCCGCGCAGTTCGGCCGCCAGCTCCGCATCGTCACGAACCACCGTTTCCGCCGCGGCGGATGGCGTTGGCGCGCGAACATCGGCGACCAGGTCGCAGATCGTGACGTCCACCTCGTGGCCAACGGCGGAGACCACGGGCACCGGGCAGTTCACGATCGCGCGCGCCACGCGCTCGTCGTTGAACGCCCAGAGGTCCTCGCGCGAACCGCCCCCGCGACCCACGATCACGACGTCGGCGCCCCGCCAGCGGCCGACGCGATCGAGCGCGCGGCAGATGTCGAGAATCGCGGTGTCGCCCTGCACGGCCGCGGGGACGACGATGATCTCGACCGCTGGTGAGCGCCGCTTCATGACCGCCACGATGTCGCGCAGCGCGGCGCCATCGGGACTCGTCACGACCGCGACGCGCCGCGGGTAGCGAGGCAGCGGACGCTTTCGGTCGGAGCGGAGCAGACCCTCCGCGTCGAGCTTCGCGCGCGTCATCTCGAGCTTCTTGCGCCACAGTCCGTCGCCTTCGGCCTCCATCTTCCGCACGACGAACTGCATCTCCCCCTTCTGGGGATAGACGCTCAGGTTCCCCCAGGCCGAAATGAGCATTCCTTCATCCGGCGGAGCGGGAATGGCGCGGGTGTCCTTGGACCAGACGACGCCACGGATCTGCGCCATGCGATCGCGCAGGGTGAAATACCAGTGACCGTTCCGATGCGCCTTGAAGTTGGTCACCTCGCCGCGCACCCAGATCGGGCGAAAGGCGCCCTCCAGAATGTCGCGAGCGATCGACGTCAGCGATGACACCGCGATCGCCGACGACGGCTCGGCGCCGGGGACGGAGCGTTCCGGATCCGCGAAGTCGAAGCCCTGCTGCGGCGACGGGGACGGGCTCACGCCTTCCGTTTCTCCGCAAGCTGTGCCGCCCGGAGCGTGTTGCTCAGGAGCATGGCGATGGTCATCGGTCCCACGCCGCCCGGTACGGGAGTGATGAGCGATGCGACGTCGCGGGCCGACTCGAAGTCCACGTCTCCGACCAAACGGTAGCCTCGCCTGGCCGCGGGATCGGGAACGCGATTGATGCCCACATCGATGACCACGGCTCCCGGCTTCAGCATGTCGCCCGTCACCAGTCTGGGGCGGCCCACGGCCGCGATGACGATGTCGGCGCGACGGGTGTGGTCCGCGATGCTCCGGCTGCGGCTGTGACAGACGGTGACCGTGGCGTTCACGCCGGATTGCACGAGCAGCGCCATCATCGGCTTGCCGACGATGTTGCTGCGGCCGATCACGACGCATTCCGCGCCGGCGGTCTGCACGCGATACTCCCGAAGGAGCTCCATGACGCCGGCCGGTGTGCACGGAACGAAGCCGTGTCGGTCACCGATCAGCATCTTTCCGACGTTCACGGCATGGAAACCGTCCACGTCCTTCACGGGGTCGATGCGCTCGAGGATGGCGCCTGCATCAATCTGTTGTGGCAGGGGCATCTGAATCAGAATGCCGTGGACGTCCGTGTCTGCGTTGAGGCGGTCGACGAGCTCGACGAGATCCGCCTGCTTGGTGGATGCCGGAAGGCGGATGGTGCTGCCGCGCATTCCCGCTTCTTCGCACGCTTTGGCTTTCGCCGCGACATACACGCCACTCGCCGGGTCGTCGCCGACGAGCACGACGGTGAGTCCGGGCACCACGCCGCTGGCAGCGAGCGCGCGCACCTCCTCGGCGATGCGCGAACGCAGTTTCGCCGCGACCGCTTTTCCGTCGATGACGCGTCCGCGGATCGGCGGCGCGCCGACGACGTCAGCGTGCAAAGTCCACCGCCCGCGTCTCGCGAATCGCGACCACCTTGATCTGACCGGGATACTGGAGCTCCGCTTCGATGCGTCGCGCGATCTCTTCCGTCAGCGTACCCATGCGCACGTCGTCGATGTCATCCGGCGTGACGATCACGCGAACTTCGCGCCCCGCCTGAATGGCGAAGACCTTCTCGACGCCCTTGTACGATGACGCGATCTTCTCGAGCCCCTCCAGTCGCTTGACGTACGTCTCGAAGGCTTCGCGTCGCGCGCCCGGGCGCGAACCAGAGATGGCGTCGGCCGCCTGAACCAGCACGGAGATCTCGCTCTCGTGCGGCACGTCGTCGTGATGCGCCGCCACGCAGTTCACCACCAGCGGGTGTTCGCCGTACTTCGTGCACACTTCGACACCGAGCTGCACGTGCGTGCCCTCGTGCTCGTGTGTGAGCACCTTCCCGACGTCGTGGAGCAGGGCGCCGCGCTTTGACATGACCGAGTCGAGCCCGAGCTCCGTGGCCATGATCCCGGCGAGCCACGCGACTTCCTTGGAATGCTGGAGAATGTTCTGACCGTAGCTGGTCCTCCAGTGCATCCGTCCGACGAGCTTGATGATCTCGGGGTGGAGGCCGTGCACGCCGACCTCGTACGCGGCTTCCTCTCCCAGCTCGATGATCTGCTGATCGATCTCACGCCGCGACTTGTTGACGACTTCCTCGATCCGGCCCGGATGAATGCGACCGTCGGACACCAGTTTCTCGAGCGCGAGTCGGGCCGTCTCGCGTCTGATCGGGTCGAAGCACGAGACCACGACCGTGTCGGGAGTGTCATCGATGATGACATCGACGCCGGTAGCCAGCTCGAACGCGCGGATGTTGCGGCCTTCGCGACCGATGATGCGCCCCTTCATCTCGTCACTCGGCAGGGAGACCGCCGAAACCGTCGATTCCGCCGTGTGCTCGGCGGCGATTCGCTGAATGGCCAGTGCCACGATCTTCTTGGCCTCGCGCTCGGCGTCGCGACGGGCGCGCTCACGCACTTCGCGAAGCCTGTTCGCGGCGTCGGCCTGGGCTTCCTCCTCCAGCCGCCTCATCAGCTCTGCTTTGGCATCATGGGCCGACATTCCAGCCAACTGCTCGAGGCGCTGGCGCTCCTCGCCGACGAGCTTCCTGAGCTCCTCCTCTCGATCGGCGACCTGTTTCTCACGTCTTCCGAAATCGCTCGCCCTGCGACTCACATCCTTGTCGCGCTGATCGAGGACGTCGAACTTGCGATCCAGCGTCGTCTCGCGCTCGCCGAGCCGCTTCTCCTCTTTCTCGACCTCGGCGCGCCGCCCCCGGATCTCCTGCTCGAAGGCCTCGCGCAGCCTGATCAGCTCTTCCTTGCCGGCGACGACGGCGCTCTTGCGAAGATTCTCGGCCTCGCGTTCGGCGTCCGTGACGATGCGCTTCCCGGTCTCCTCGGCAGTGGCTTTGGCCTGCGCCTGACGCCGATACTCCGCGGCCGCTCCCGTCTTCCGTCCTACAATGAAAAATGCCGGCACGGCGACAATGAGCACGCCAAGCACGGCATACAGCACAGTTACGTTCATATGGATCTATGCTCCACCACGGCCGCGGCCGCGGAGACGGGTAGAACTGCTCGTAATCCGCAGTGGCCGCGCGGCCGTGCATCCGATCAGCTGCCGACGAAGGGCAACGGATGGGAGCGGCCGTGGTGCGCGGCCAGGCTACGGACCCGCCTGGCTAGTCAGGGCTAAGGTATTTCCCGGCAACGCAAAAGGCAAACGTCAGCCGACTGGCTCGCCGCGTTTAGCCGGGGGGAGGAGGCGCCGGATCTCGGCGCTCAATGCCTGGATGCGCGGGGTCATGTCAGTACCCTCACGCGCCTCGAAGAGCTCCCCGGTGATGTGGAGCGCCGCAAGGATCGTGGCGCGGTGCGTTTCCACCACCGATCCGCTGTCGAGCACACGGCGGATGGCCCCTTCGAGGTATGCCGCGACCGCGCGCGTCTCCTCCGGGGTCGCATCGCTGCGGATCGCGTACTCCTCGTTGAGGATGCTGACCCGAACGAGATTCTTCTTCGTGGTCACGAGCGTCCAGCTCCCACCGTCGTCTGGGTCTGCACCTGCTGCCTCAGGAATCGAACGCGATCGAGCATCTGCCGCACGCGATCCTCGGCAACGGTGACACGCACGCGTAGCGCCTGGTTCTCGGCCTCCAGTTCGGCCGCGCGATCCGACGACGCCGACGGACCGCGGGGCGTCTGACCGGACTCGCGCAACTGCGATTCCGCCGCGATCGCGCGACGCCGGAACGCCGCGAGCTCCTCGCCCAGGCTGCGCACGAGGGATTCGAGCTCCTGAAACGCTCGTACTTCAGGTCGATCGCTGTCGGACATCGAGTTCCTTTTCCAGAGCAGACAGGATGCGGCCACGCCGCCCTTCGATTTCCTTGTCGCGTAGAGTGCGTTCCGGATGGCGGAAGGTCAACCGCCAGGCGAGGCTGCGAAATCCTGGCGCGACTCCCTGTCCCGTGTACTGATCGAACAGCGCGAGCCGCTCGAGGAGATCCCCGGAGCTGTCACGGATGATCCGTTCGACGTCCGCCGCGGTCGCGTTCTCCGGAACCAGCAGCGCAAGATCGAACTCCGCCGGAGGCATCGTCGGAATCGCGATGAAGCGGGCGACGCGAGCGCGCGGCGGTCGCGCCTCTTCCTTATATGCATGCTTGCCGCGACCAGCCTCGGGTACCGTGGAGATGTTCCCGAGCACGAGCTCGATGCCGAACGCGGCCGATGCCCAGACAGGCGCATCGAGCTCCAGCCGGCGCACCTCGCCGACGGTGTGATCGCCCGACCGGATTTCCCAGAGCAGACTCTCTTCGCCTCTGGAATGCATGGTGATCGGCTCGCCGGGAAAAGCCGCACGCGCCGCGGATTCAGCGACTCCCTTCGCATCCCATTCATCGATCACCGGTGGCTCGGACTCGGTGAAATGCACGGGCCGGCGCTTTCCCATGAGCGCGATGCCCAATCGCAGCTGTTCGCGCGGCATGTCCGACTCGCCCGGTCTGAACGACGAACCGATCTCGAAGAGGCGAACATCCCCAATGCGCTGCGCGAGATTGAACTCGACGCGCCGCGTCAGCGTTTCGAGCATCGAGCGCCGCAGATAGGCTTCGTTCTCGGAGAGTGGATTGGCCACGCGAACATGCGTTTCGCCAGTCGCGTGCACGAATGGCATCGGCCGCGCCTCGAGCAGCCCGAGACCGACGAGCGTCTCACGCACGCGATCCGAGACCGTCCACAGTGGATCGTCGAAGGTGGTGCTTGGCCGGAACGGCCGGATCTCGTCGGGGAACTGACCGTATCCGTGAAAGCGCGCGACCTCCTCTACGAGGTCGATCTCTTCGACGACGTCGCTCCGCCAGCTCGGAACACGCACAGCGAGCTGCTGCGCGTTGGAGTCGAGGATCTCGAAGCCTGCAGCGGCGAGATACCCGCGAGCGCGGTCCGGCGGCACGGCTTCGCCGAGCACCTGCGCGACTCGCGACATGCGCAGCGTCACTGCCGGACGTTCTGACGCTTCCGCGACGACATCGGCAGGCGGAGCCGCCAGCGTTCCTCCGGCCAGAGTGAGAATGAGCCGAAGGACGCGATCCATGGCCTCCGGCGCGAGCTCGGGGTCCACCCCACGCTCGAAGCGATAGCTCGCGTCCGTCGAGAGACCGAGGGCGCGACGCGCCGACCGCGTCAGCCTGGGATCGAAGCTCGCCACTTCGATGAGAATGTCCTGTGTTTCCTCCGTGACTTCGCTCTCCGCGCCGCCCATGACGCCCGCGACGGCCTGCGCCCGTTTCGCGTCTGCGATGACGACGCAGTCCCGCGGGAGCGAGCGCGCCAGACCGTCGAGCGTCGTCAGCTTCTCGCCGGGGCTGGCCCGACGCACGATCACCTTGTTGCCCGCGAGCTTGCGGAGGTCGAAAGCGTGGACCGGCTGCCCCATCTCGTGCAGCACGTAGTTCGTCGCGTCGACCACGTTGCTGATGGAACGCACCCCCACCGAGTCGAGCCGCCGCGCCAGCCACTCGGGGCTCGCGCCGACTTTCACGCCGCGTATCACGGCGGCCATGTAGCGCCGGGCGCGCGTGTCGCTGGCCACTTCCACGGAGATTCCCGCCGTGGCGGCCGACTTCTCGGACGACGTCGCCGCGGGAGTTTCGGCCGCGAGGCCGGTGACGTCCGGAAGATGCCACTTCGTGCCCGTGACCGCGGCGATCTCGCGCGCCAGACCGAGGTGTGACAGGAGATCCGGCCGGTTGGCACCGACATCGACGACCAGTCGTGTATCGCCGATCGGCATCACCGACAGCAATGGCGTCCCCGGTCTTGCGTCGATGTTCAGCTCCAGGATGCCCTGGTGATCGTCACCCAGCCCGAGCTCCCGCGCCGAGCACAGCATCCCGTTCGAGTAGATGCCGCGGATCTTCCGCCGTTCGATCGTGATGCCGTTCGGCAGCGTCGTGCCAAGGGGCGCGAACGGATAGAGCGCTCCGACGGTGACGTTCGGCGCGCCGCAGACCACCTCGAGCGGCTCGGCGCCCGCATCGACCTTCGTGAGCCAGAGATGATCGGAATCGGGATGCCGTCCGGCCTCGAGGACGCGACCGATCACGATCGGCGCGAGGTCGCCACGCAGCGCCACGAGCTCTTCGACGGTTGCGGAGTGGTTCGTCAGCAGATCGCGGAGCTGGGCGGGCGTAAGATCGACGGCGAGGAACTCCCGCAGCCATTCATACGATGCGTTCATCGCGCGATCTGCTCCAGGAAGCGAACATCGGAGTCGTACAGAATCCTGATGTCGGGAATGCCATAGCGCTGGAGCGCCACGCGCGCGGGCCCCATGCCGAAGGCCCAGCCGGTGTACTTCTCGCCGTCCACGCCGGCGCTCTCGAGAACGCGAGGATGCACCATGCCGGAGCCGAGTATTTCGGTCCAGCCAGTTCCCTTGCACACGGGGCAGCCCGCGCCCGTGCAGAGCTGGCACTCGACGTCCATCTCCGCGGACGGTTCGGTGAAGGGGAAATAGCTGGGGCGAAAGCGCGTTCGCGCCACGCCGAAGAATCGGCGTGCGAAGTTGTTCAGCATCGCCTTGAGGTCCACGAAGCTGATGCCTTCATCGACGCACAGCCCCTCGATCTGCGCGAACATCGGCGCATGTGACGCGTCGAAGGGATCCTGCCGGAACACGTCGCCAGGCGCGAGGATCCGAATGGGCGGCGGAAAAGTCTGGAGGGTGCGGATCTGCACGGGCGACGTGTGCGTGCGCAGAAGCACCTCGCCGCCGAGATACAGGGTATCGTGTGCGTCCATCGCCGGATGGTCCGCGGGGAAGTTCAGCGCGCCGAAGTTGTACCACTCGGACTCGACCTGCGGACCGAGGGCGATGGTGAATCCCAGTTCTCGGAAGATGTCGACGACTTCCTCGATGACGAGGGTGACGGGGTGCTTCGCGCCGCGCCATGCGTGGCGCGCCGGCATCGTGAGGTCCGCCGGAGCAGCGGCGGGCGCGCCCTGGCGTCGCACATCACGCTCGCGCTCCTCGAACGCGGTCGTGAGCGTCCCCTTCGCTTCGTTAAAGGCGCGACCGGCCGCGGGACGATCGTCCTTCGGCAGCGCGCCGAGTGCAACCTGGATCGCCTTCAGCTTGCCGCTGCGGTCGCCGAGAAACTCGATGCGTGCTGTTTCGAGCCCCTCCGCGTCACTGGCTCGCTCGAAGGAAGCCGTGCCGTCCGTCTTCAGTCGTTCTATGTCCGCGAGAAATTGCCGGAGGTCCATGAATCCCGGATTTCGATTGAAAAGGTGAACTGCGTTTTCAACTGGCGCCGTCCAAGAAGAGAGACCTACAGTTGGATGTCGGATGCGTCTGAAACAGCGAATACCGGCGGATGACTGCGTAACTGCGATTGGTTTGTGAACTGCGAAGACGCTTGCATCACTTCCGCAGTTCACCCTCAAGTCCGTTCACGCAGTCATCCGACTTCATCCGAAGTTCCCGACGCATCCGACATCCAACTGTAAATATCCGAACTGCACAGGTGTCAGCCGACGAATGTCC
>JBOHTL010000046.1:0-5076 GCA_050733735.1 Gemmatimonadaceae bacterium | reverse complement strand
GGCCGGATCCACGCGGGTGGCGCGCCGCGCCGGGAGATATCCGGCGAGCGCCGCGACCGCGCCGAGCAGCAGCAGTGCGGCCGTGAACGTCCACGGGTCCGATGACCCGACTTCGAACAGCAGCCCTTTGATCGTGCGCGCCGCGAGCCACGAAGCCGGCAGACCGACCATGACGCCGATCGCGAACAGCGCGCCCGTCTGGCCGAGAACGCTCGCGCGGACGCGTCCGGGCGTCGCGCCGAGCGCCATGCGAATGCCGATCTCCTGCTGCCGCATCGTCACTGCGTACGCGATCACGCCGTAAATCCCCAGCGCCGCGAGCAGCAGCCCGAACGACGCGAAGCCCGCGATCAGCAGCACGACGAACCGCCGCGTGAACACCGACCGGTCCACCAGCTCGGACATCGTGAGAAAGCGCGCGGCGGGAAGATCGCGATCCACGCGCCGCAGGGCCGCGCGAATCGCCGGGGCCAGGGCGGCGGCGGGCAGCGTGGAGCGCACCACCAGATCCACCGATTGATAGTCGCCCGTGCGCAGCGGCATGTACATCTCCATGTCCGCTTCGCGATCCAGGCCGAAATACCGCACGTCGCCCACCACGCCGACCACTCGGCGGTCGCGACCCGACGTGCGAAGCAGCTGCCCGATCGCCGAACGGCCAGGCCAGAGCGCGCGAGCCAGCCGCTCGTTCACGATCATCACCCGCTCGCTCGCGGTGTCGTCCGTCGTCGCGAACAAGCGGCCTTCGCGCAGGGTAATCCGCATCGTGCGGAGGTACCCTTCGTCGATCATGCGCACGAGGGGCGTGGGACCTTCGGCTCCCACCGCGCGCGGCTCCCCGGGCAGCCGCGCGTTCCAGCGACGCCAACCGAAGTTGTCCCCGAGGGGAAGCGCATCGGTGAGTCCAACCTGGTCGACCCCCCGGATCGACCGGACTTCGCGCACCACTTCGTCGAAGTAGGTGATGCGCTGCGCCGCGGAGAAGCTGCGCTGCGGGTCGACGCGAATCGTCACCAGATCCTCCGTCGCGAACCCGGGATCGACGTCGAGCACGCGCTCCAGGCTGCGCGCCAGCAGGCCCGCGCCCGTGAGCAGCACGCACACGAGCGCCACCTCGAACGCGACGATCGTCCGACGCAGGCGACTTCCGCGCCCCTCCGTCGTCCCGCGACTTCCTTCCGCGAGCGCCGCCGGCAGGAAATTCGACGACGCATGCAGCGACGGCAGCAGGCCGAATACGACGGCGGTGAGCAGCGCGAAGAGGATGGTGAACGCGAGAACCGCTCCGTCGACCTCGACGCGGTTGAGCAGCGGAACCGCGGTTCCCTGGATCCGCGATATCACCGCCGTGCCGGCGACCGCCAGCGCCGCTCCCAGCGCGGCTCCGCCTCCGCCGAGGATGATGCACTCCGCCAGCAGCTGACGAATGAGATGGTGCCGCGGCGCGCCAAGCGCCGCGCGAACGGCCATCTCGCGCTGCCGCGCCGACGCGCGGATCAGCAGCAGGTTGGAGACGTTGGCGCACACCAGGAGCATCAGGAACGCGACCGACGACGCCAGGACGATCAGCGCGGAGCGCAGCCGGCCGCTCACCCGCTCGCGCAGGGGAAGGAGGCGCGGCGCGAGCCCATTGCGAAATGCGTCGCCCTCGCGACCCCGGACGACGCGCGCGCCGATGAGGGAGGCCTCCGCCTGCGCTTCCTCGAGAGCGGCCCCGTCCCGGAGGCGGCCGATGAGCGCGAGCGTGTTGCCGGTGCGGTTCGTTTCGGGGCTCAGCGGATAGGGCAGGAACACATCGGCCCGGCGTCCCGGCGTGAAGATGGCCGCGAAGTCGAAGGACGCGGGCAGCACGCCGATGACCGTTGCCGGCTCGTCGTCGATCACGATCGATCGCCCCACGATGCCTCGATCGCCGTCATAACGCCGCCGCCAGAACTCGTGCCCCAGGACGACTGTTTTCGGCGCGTTCCACCGCGTCTCGGTGGAATCGAAGAATCGGCCGGCGAGCGGCGTCACGCCGAGGAGGCCAAAGAACGCCTGGGTGACGGGAACGCCGGTGATTCGCTCGGGCTCTCCGCCGCCGGTCAGCCGGATGTCGCCCGGCGCATAGAAGGCGTAGAACCCGGCGATGCCGGCGAAGGAGCGGCTGGTCCGCAGCTCCAGCAGGTTGTTCACCTGGACCGTCTGCGCCGAGAGGTTGTCGGACGTTCCGTTCGCGATCCAGACGAGGCGATCGGGTTCCCGGAACGGCAGTGGCCGGAGCACGAGGGCGCGGCAGATGCTGAACACGGTGGTGCTGGCGCCGATTCCCAACCCGGCGATGACCACGACCAGGAGCGCGGCCTTCCAGTCGCGGCGCAGGGCGCGCCACCCGTGCCGGACATCGCGGACCAGTGTATCGACGAGCATCATGCCGGCCTCGCATGTTGATGATCAGGAGGTGCGTCGGTGCTGCCTGCCGCGCCAGGAGCGCGCCGGTTGGTTCGACAGGTAGCTGCGGCAGATGGTTTGAGCCAGCCGGCACTGGATTCTGCCGGCGGTTGCCGCTCCATTATGGGCATGTCCATTATGGGCATGGAATCGATCGCGGCCTGACGACGAGTTGTAGCTGACGTCGGCATCGGTGCGGAAGTCAGTTCACAGGTTCGACCTTCGACGCTCTCATGCCCACACTACGCGACAAGGAAGCCGACCGGCTTCTCGGCCATATCTCCGACGACGATCTTCAGTTTCTCATCGATCAGCTCGAGGAGACGTCTGACAGCGACACGGACTACTGGATCGACACAAACACCGTCCAGCTGCTCGAGGACGAAGGCGGATCCGCCGAGCTCATTGGGCTTCTCCGAGCCGCGCTCAGCGGACGCGATGGGTTCGAGATGGAGTGGGCGCGCGACTGAAGAACGGCGTCCAGTCCGCGCACGCTCGAGCACGGCTTGACTTCGGCCGTTCGATCGCAACGACGCAACGGCTTCACACACAGGAGGGACCTGCAGATGCGAATAGACTTCCGCTGGGCCACGCTCCTCGCCATCCTGGGCGCCGCCGGCGCGTGCGCGCGCGCCGCTGCCCGACCCGCCGCCGAACCGCCGTCCTTTCGCGGCGTCTACGAGGTGGGCCCCGACCGCAGCGCCTTCCGCCTCTGCGGAAGCGAGGAGCTGTGGTACGTCGACGCGTCGAGCTCCCCGGCGTGGACGGAGCTCCAGCGCCAGACGCGCATGCAGAACGAGACGCCGAGCGGCATGCGGCCACCGGCGTCGCGCGCGGTGGCCTTCCAGCGCGCGTACGTCGAGGTGCAAGGCGACACGGTCGCCCTGACCGCGGGCCCGGAGGTGGGCCGGTACACGCGAGAGTTCCGGCCGACGCGGGTGCTGGTTGCGCGACCCGCGCCGCGCGCCGAGTGCCCGTGAACGCTCATGGTCCGCGACGGTAGAACTCGGTGCGGGAAGTGACGCGACGGTATGGCAGCAGCAGCGGCGCCTGATCCCTCGCTCGAGCCGAGCCGTCGCGTGATCGCGGATCGGTACGAGGTCGTGTCCGTGATCGGCCAGGGCTCGGCGGCTCGCACGCTGCTCTGCGCTGATCTCCGTGAGGAACGGCGCGTGGTCGTCAAGGAGCTGCACTTCGCCCACCTTTCCGATTGGAAGCATCTCGAGCTGTTCGAACGCGAGGCGAAGATGCTCGCGAGGCTGCAGCATCCGAACATCCCGAGATGCTTCGACTACTTCCAGGGTGCCGGCGAGTCGGCAACCTTCTACATCGTCCAGGAGTTCATCGAGGGCCCGTCGCTGCTGCAGCGAATGGAATCGGGCCCGATGCTTGGCCAGAAGGAGATTCGTGAGATCGCCATCGGCCTGCTCGACGTGCTGGAGTACCTGCACGGTCGCGCGCCACCGATCATTCACCGTGACATCAAGCCGTCGAATGTGCTCCTGCGCGCCGATGGCACGCCCGCCCTGATCGACTTCGGCGGAATACGTGCCGCATGGCAGCCTCGAGATGCCGCGGGGGCGACGGTGGTCGGCACGTTCGGCTACATGGCGCCCGAGCAATCCCTGGGGAAGGCCACGGCGGCGTCGGACCTCTACTCGCTCGGCGCCACCCTGCTCCACCTCGTGACGGGGCTTCCGCCCAGCGCGTTTCCGTTCGATTCGGGGCGGATCGAAGTGCCCGACGATCTTCCCACGGACAGGGCGGTCGCGAACCTCATCGAGGCGCTGCTGCGTCCCGCGCCCCGGGACCGGCCGCCGAGTGCCGAGGCCGCCCGCGCTTTGCTCACCGACCCGGCTCCGCGGAAAGCAGGGCGAGCGATGACTCCGCATGCGAAGCAGCTGCCGGCAACGCCGCCGCGGAAATCCATATTCGGCGCGAGCGGCGAACCGCGCTTCGTGGACATGGGGAATCCCCCACGCGACCCGCGGGGTGAGCTCAGGGACGTTTACAGGAATCTGATGCACCCGTATTTCCCTGCACGGCGCGCCTGGTCCGATACGGAGCATCTGTTCTGGGTTGGATTCGCGGGAGCTGCATCACTGGTGACCCTCGGTGCCGCTCCCGCCATCTACGGCTGGTTGCTGCGCAAGCGCCGAATGCGGTACGATGATCTCTTCAGATTCGGCTCGTTCACCACGGGGACTATCCGGTCCATCCCCAAAACGGATATCGCGTTGTCCACGATGATCAGGTACGAGTTCGAAGTTGGAGGAATTCCCTTGCAAGGGTACTTCGAGCAGCCCGGAGAGATGTCGCGCTACTGGAGCGCTGGGGACGCAGTCGCGGTTCTCTATGACCGTGAGGATCCGAGCCGGTCCTGCATCGTGCACCGGTGAGCTGCGAGCATTGGTCTCCATGTCGATGTGAAAGCCGATCTCGTGATCGATGCGTGACTCGGCGTCGCGACGGCCGAATTTGTTCGACCGAATGCAGCTCGATACTGATTTCGTCCCTGACGTCCAAGGTAAACCTGCCGTGAGGGTCGCACGCGGGTTCTGGCGCTTTTCTCGATGACGGGGTTCATCCCGATTCATCTGGAGGCACTCGTGAACGGGTCATTCCCAGCGCCCTTGCCGAAACCGC
>JBOHTL010000045.1:0-4192 GCA_050733735.1 Gemmatimonadaceae bacterium | reverse complement strand
CAATTGCTCCGCGCGACCCGCGTCCACGAACTCGCGCACGAGATCGCCCTGGCCGCCGCGCCACGGGCTGCTCGCCACCGAATGCCGCGTCGTCGCGGTGGGCCAGAGGCAGAATCCATCGTGATGTTTCGCGGTGAGGATCATCATCCGGAATCCCGCCGCGCGCGCCCTGCGCGCCCACTGTCGCGCGTCCAGCGCAATGGGATTGAAGATCGCTGGATCCTCGGTGCCGTTGCCCCACTCGCGATCGGTGAAGGTGTTCACGCCGAAGTGGAGAAAGATCGCGAGCTCCTCGCGCTGCCAGCCGAGTTGCGCATTGCTGGGTACGGGACGAACCCGTCCGAGCGAGAAGGCTCGTCGACCAAGGAGCGCGCTGCCGGTAGCGAGAACGAACGTGCGTCGCTTCATCGGCGCGGAGTCGTTCGCCTGTATCGCTTAGGTAGCGCCTCGCCGGGCCCGTCGTGTGCAAGCCCGAACAAGACGAACGGAAGATCTGTGGCGCGTGCGACTTCCATGTGCCGTTTGGCATCCTTGAGGCATGGCGCCCGATCCGTCAGGTAGCTACCGAGTGTGTCACTCGGGACAACAAGGACTGCCGCGTCGATCTTTCCTTCTGTTAGCGCCTCCCGCAAGTGCTGGATGTCGATCACCAGCATATCGCTGCGTGCCGAAACCTGAATCTCGATGCCAAGACAGACTTCTGTTCCGTTGGCGCGGTGGCATTTTGTCCAGTCGATGCCACCAGTCTGGATCTTGGTCCACCCCAGCGCAGCGTGGAAACGAGCGTCGATGATTTCTCGCAACGCGGCACCACCGTTAGCGTCCTTTTTCTCCAGAACGCGCAGCTCAAAATCTCGTAGTATGCCGCGTGCCTCGTTCAGCAGCGGTTCGAGTCCCAAGCGCTTCACCTTTTCGACAAATCCGTCGTACGCTACTTCCTCGAGCCCTGGCATTCCTTAGTTCGCAGAGTCGAGCAATCCGAGCTGATCCCGAGGTGGTCGAGCGGTCCTCGCGGGCCCACGGGATCGTTCCCACAGTACATCGCTCCCTTCCGCCAGGTCGGTGAGGCGGCGTTTTGCCGGCGAGACATCGCCGATTTCCGAACCAAGCCACCGCCGTTCCATTCGCTCGGCGGCGTAGAACGTGGTTCCTGACCCGCCAAATGGATCGACCACGAGGTCGCCGCGATTTGTCGCGACCGCGATCAATCGCTCGAGCATCAACGGCGCAAGCTCGTTTGCGCCGCGAGTTTTGTACTTGCTATGACGGACCGGAGGAATGTCATCCCACACGTCGTCCGCGTCTGACCAGCTGCGCCCGGGCGGCAGTGTGTCGGGTGCGTCCTCCCAGACCTCCGATGGCGCATCAATGACATCCATGAGATTGATCCCACGCTCGTTCAACGCTTTGCGATGTCCGCCATAGTCGCGAATCTCGCCGCCACAGTGGCGGCACGTCTGAATCGGGACGTAGACACGATTGAACGTCTTCGGCTCTCCTTTTGTGTAGTACAGGCAGCCGTAATGAGCGGGAGACAGGCGCTGGCCGCGTGGATACGCCTTGGGCATCCGCATGGCTATCCAATGGCGAAACACCATGCCTTCGTGATTGAGGAAAGCGCCATAGTCGACAAGCCACCGCGGCAGGTTGAACACGAAGAGCGCCCCCCCTGGTGCCAGCACCCGCACGCATTCCGCCAGCCACGCTTTCGACCAGCGAAGGTATTCATCTCCTTGCAAGCGATCGTTGATTCCAGCCCCGTACTTCTTGCCCAGATTGAAAGGCGGATCGGCAAAAACCATGTCAATGACGCCTTCCGGCAGGCTCCTCAAAAGCTCCAGGCAGTCTCCCTGATACAGTGCTCCCCAAGTGGTCGTATGAGCCACCACGAGCTTTCTTGGCTCCGACTCGATGAGTTGCGAAGGGTGATGCAGGGGAAGCATCCGGCGTTTGGTCGAGGCCGACGTCCTTTTTGCGGACTTCGCTTTCTGGGTCTTGCGCCTCTTTTGAGGCATGCGCTTCTCCGGAAGATCGCGAGTGGTGGGCGGGAGCGGACATCATATAACATCGCCGAGTACCAAACCATTGCCCGCAATGGCTCGGGCGATCGAGCTGCGCCTGGCTTGACTCTCGGTCCCAGACTTCTTAACGTACCCAGCACAATCGATGGTCCGTGGTGATTTGCCGCCTATTGCCGCCACGTAAAACAAGGAGCTAAAACGCGACGCGCCCGGCGGCCCTTCCGCCCGGGCGTTTCTGATTTCAGGGAGTGCGTGGCGGCGTTTCTCAACGGAGCGTCGCCACATGTCGTTTGCGGGTGCAGCAGCAGTCGGGTACGAGATCATCGGGCCACCAGACACGCCGGTGGTTCTCGCGCTCGGCGGGATCTCCGCCGATCGCCACGTCACGACGGGCTGGTGGGCTCGCGTCGCCGGAGAGCGCCGCGCGATCGACACGACCGAGCGTCGCGTGCTCGGCCTCGATTTCCTCGGCGGCGGCGTCGGCGCCGATGGCCGGCCCGCGCGTGAGGTCACGACCCACGACCAGGCTGACGCCATCGTCGCCGTACTCGACGAGCTGTCGATCGAGCGACTGCACGCGGTGGTCGGTGCGTCGTACGGCGGCATGGTGGCTCTGGCGTTCGCCGAGCGCTATCCCGATCGCGTCGAGCGCCTCGTGGCCATCGGCGCGGCACATCGCGCGCATCCCATGACCACGGCCCGGCGCGTGATCCAGCGCGGCATCGTCGAGCTGGGGCTCGACACCGGCCGCGCCTTCGACGCGCTGGCGCTCGCCCGCGCGCTGGCGATGACGACCTACCGCTCGGACGCCGAGTTCGCGCAGCGGTTTGCGAGCGGCAATCCCGTGGCCGTGGACTCGTACCTGCGGCACCACGGCGAGAAGTTCGCGCGCCGCTTTACGCCGCAGCGGTTTCTCGCGCTCTCGCTTTCCAGCGACCTGCACCGCGTGGATCCCGCGCGCGTTCGCGCGACCACGACGCTCGTCGTCCCGGAGAACGACTCGGTGGTGCCGCGCGCCGACGTCGAGGAGCTGGCGCGCGCGCTCGCCGCGCCATGCCGGATCATGGATCTGCCGAGCATCCACGGCCATGACGCATTTCTCACCGACACCGAATCACTCAGCCACATCCTGCGCGACGCGCTCGCGTCGCAGCCGACATGGAGTCTGTCATGACGCCCCGCATTCCGTATTCACTGACCACGCGCGCCGTGCGCGCCGGCATCGCCACCGATCGCGAGCATGGCGCCGTCGTACCGCCGATCCATCTCTCGTCCACGTTCGCCTTCGAGGCGTTCAATCGTCCGCGGACGTTCGACTACACCCGCAGCGGCAACCCGACGCGCTCGCAGCTCGCCGACGCGCTCGCTGAGCTCGAAACCGGTGCGAGCGCAGTCGTCACGAACACCGGCATGTCCGCCATCACGCTCGTGCTGCAGCTGGTGAAGCCGGGCGATGTCGTCGTCGCGGCGCACGATTGTTACGGCGGGACCCAGCGGCTGCTCCGCGCCCTGGCCCAGCGCGGCCACTTCGACCTGCGCTTCGTCGATCTCACGCATCACGCCGCGGAACGCGAGATCGAATCGGCGCACCCGCGACTCGTCTGGGTGGAGACGCCAAGCAATCCGCTGTTGCGGATCACCGACATTCGCCGGATCGCCGATGCCTCCCATCGCGCCGGCGCGCTGAACGTCGTGGACAACACCTTCCTGTCGCCGGCGTTGCAACAGCCCATCGCGCTCGGCGCGGACGTCGTGGTGCATTCCACGACCAAGTATCTCAACGGCCACAGCGACGTCGTGGGCGGCGCGGTCGTGGCCGCGGACAAGGCGCTCGGCGAAGAGCTGGCATGGTGGGCCAACTGCCTCGGCGTCACCGGCGCGCCATTTGACAGTTTTCTCACGCTGCGCGGCGTCCGCACGCTGCATTCGCGCATCCGCGATCATCTCGCGGGCGCCGTCGCCGTCCTCGAGGTGGCGTGCGCTCACCCCGCGGTGCAGCGCGTGTACTATCCCGGCCTTGCCGATCATCCGGGTCACGAGATCGCCCGCGCGCAGCAGACGGGATTCGGCGCCATGCTGAGCTTCGAGCTGAAGGGCGGCACCGCCGCGGTGGAGCGGCTGGCGTCGCACCTCACCTGCTTCACGCTCGCGGAATCGCTCGGCGGGGTGGA
>JBOHTL010000044.1:0-9427 GCA_050733735.1 Gemmatimonadaceae bacterium | reverse complement strand
AGCGCAATTGGCGCGCGGTAACCATCGCGTTCATCGTGCTCTCGACGATCGTATTTCTCGTCGTCGGCCGTCCGGTGAAAATTCTGATCGCCGTCGGCGCCCTGAACGCGCTGGTGTTGCCCCTCGGCCTGGCGGCAATGCTGGTCGCGTCACGCAAGCGCGCCATCGTCGGCGACTACCGGCATTCCCGCTGGCTGCTGGCGACCGGCGCCATCGTTGCCCTCGCTATGGCGGCGATGGGAGCTTACACCGTGGTAGTGGAGCTTCCGAAGCTCTGGATCTCGTAACGTCTTCGACTGGCGCTTATCGCGAGATACAGATCTACAAGTTTGATCTCGGATGCGACGGAAACTGCGCGTCGAGTCGGATGACGGCGTAAACCATTTCAGCCGCATCCGACATCAACGGTGGATCCCTGAAATGCGAAACCGCCGGTCGGAGACGCGAAGATCTCCAACCGGCGGTCCGAGAACCCGCGACGGAGCTTACTCTTCGCCCGCCGCTGCCGGCTCGAGCGATTCCTCTCCCTCCTCCTCATCATCCGGCACCACGCGGGCGACGTCGTTGACGCAGTCTGCGTCGTCGAGGTTGACCAGCCGCACGCCCTGCGTGTTGCGCCCCGAGACGCGAATGCCCTTCACCGGCATGCGGATCACCATGCCGAGCTTCGTGATCAACATCAGCTCGTCGTCCGGCAGCACTTCCTTGATGGAAACGGCGTCGCCCGTCTTCTCGGTGCGGTGCACGGTGATGATCCCCTTGCCGCCGCGCCGCTGCACGCGGTATTCGTCGATCGGCGAGCACTTGCCCATGCCGCGCTCGGTCACGACCAGCAGGTTGGCCTCGCGCTTGATCACGACCATGCCGATAACTTCGTCCTTCTCGGCGAGCTCGATGCCCTTCACGCCGGTCGTATCGCGGCCCATCTCGCGCACGTCCTGCTCGTGGAAGCGGATCGACAGGCCGTGTCGCGTGGCGAGCACGATGTCGTTCGTGCCGCTCGTGATCTGCACGTCGATCAGCTCGTCACCGCTCTCGATCTTGATGGCCTTGATCCCCGTCGAGCGCGGATTCGCATACTGCGAGAGCGCCGTCTTCTTCACCGTGCCCTGCTTCGTGGTGAAGAGCAGATACTGGTTGTCGGCGAATTCCCGCACGGGTACCATCGCCGAGATTGTCGTCTCCGCCGACACGTTGATCAGGTTGACGATCGGCTTTCCCTTGGTGGCGCGGCCGAGCTGTGGAATCTCGTGGACCTTGAGCCAGAAGCAGCGGCCGTCCTGGGTGAAGAAAAGGATGTAGTCGTGCGTCGAAGCGATGAAGAGATGCTCGACGAAATCCTCATCCTTCAGGTTCTGTCCGTTGAGACCCTTACCTCCCCTCCGTTGTTTCTTGTAGTTCGAGACTGAGGTTCTCTTGATGTAGCCGGAGTGGGAGATGGTGACGACCATGTCCTCTTCGGCGATGAGATCCTCGACGGTGAACTCTCCCTCGTCGCTCGTGATCTCCGAACGCCGGTCGTCACCGAACTTCCTCGCCGCGTCGGTGAGCTCCTCCTTCATGAGCTTCATCCGCTTTGGCTTGGACGCCAGCAGCTCCCTGAGCTCCTTGATCGTGGCGCGAATCTCCTTGAGCTCCGCCTCGAGCTTCTCGATCTCGAGCCCCGTGAGCTTGGCGAGACGCATGTTGAGGATCGCCTCGGCCTGCCGCTCGGAAAGCTTGAACTTTTTCTGCAGCTGGGCGCTGGCATCCTGTGGATCCCCGGCCTTCTTGATGACCTTGATGACCTCGTCGATGTTGTCGACGGCGATCTTGAGGCCCTCGGCGATGTGCTCGCGCTCCAGTGCCTTGTCCAGCTCGTACTGCGCGCGACGGACGATGACGTTGTGGCGGTGCTCGATGTAGTGCTCGAGCACTTCCTTGAGGGGCATGACCTTCGGCACCAGCCGCCCGGTCTGCGCGTCCGGCACCAGCGCGAGCATGATGACGCCGAACGTCGACTGCATCGCGGTGTGCTTGTACAGCTGATTGAGCACGACCTTCGGAATTGCGTCGCGCCGCAGGCCGACCACGATGCGCAGCCCATCGCGATCCGACTCGTTCCGGAGCTCGCTGATGCCGTCGAGCTTCTTGTCGCGGACGAGGTTCGCGATGTCCTCGACCAGCTTGGCGCTGTTGACCTGATACGGAATCTCGGTGATGACGATCTGGGACCTGCCGCCCTTCAGCTCTTCGATGACGGCGCGAGCCCGCATCACAATCCGACCACGTCCCGTCTCCTGATAATCCTTGATCCCCTGTCGACCATAGATGAAACCGGCGGTCGGGAAATCCGGACCCGTGATGAGTTTCCGGATGTCCGCGGGCGTCGCCTCGGGATTCTCGATCAGATGCAGGACGGCGCTGACGACTTCGCGCAGATTGTGCGGCGGAATGTTCGTCGCCATGCCGACCGCGATACCGCTCGAGCCGTTGACCAGCAGGTTTGGAATGCCGCTCGGCAGGACGCTCGGCTCCTGCAGGCGATCGTCGAAGTTCGGGACGAAGTCGACCGTGTTCTTGTCGATGTCCGCCAGCATCTCGACCGCCACCTGGGTGAGACGCGCTTCGGTGTAACGGTACGCCGCGGCGGGATCGCCCTCGACTGATCCGAAGTTGCCCTGCCCGTCGATGAGCGGGTAGCGCAGCGAAAAATCCTGCACCATGCGCACGAGCGCGTCGTACACGCTCGCATCGCCGTGTGGGTGGTACTTGCCGAGCACGTCGCCGACGACCGTCGCGGACTTCTTGTACGGACGCCCCGGCACGAGCCCGAGCTCGTTCATGGCGTACAGCACGCGACGGTGAACGGGCTTCAATCCGTCGCGCACGTCTGGAAGCGCGCGCGACACGATCACGCTCATCGAAGAGTTGATGAACGATTCCTTGATCTCGTCGTCGATGAGCCGGGGAAGGATGCGTTCGCGTTGATTTGGAGCGGTCATATACCTGGCTTGGAGCCGGCTTCGGGGCGGGTTTTCGGGACCACTAAGGATAGCGGATTTTCACCTTTCAAGCAACGAGGCCGACGAGCGCTAACTGTTTATCCGAAAAAGATTTAACGCACGTAGACAAACGTTTGTGCGATCACTTTTGTGACTCCTTTTTCGGTCAAAAATCGGCGCACCAGCTGAACTCGCTATTGACATTGACGAGGTCGGCAACATACTGTGTCGTAACACTAACACAGTCCGATGCTCGACAGCATTGATCCTCGCAGCCCAATTCCGCTCTACGCGCAGATCGCCACGCGCCTCCGGATGGCCATCGCATCCGGGGAGTTGCGGTCGGGCGATGGGTTGCCATCCGTACGCCAGCTGTCCAGCCGGCTTCGCGTTAACCCCGCCACCGTCGTGCAAGCGTATCGCGAGCTCGAAGTCGACGGCCTCGTCTCCACCCGCCAGGGTGCGGGCACTTTCGTTCAGGACGTGGCCGCCGATCGACGGCGTCTGGATCGTCAGAAGGAAGCGCGTCGGCTCGTCAGTGACATGCTCGCGCGCGCCGCATCACTCGGTATCACCGCCGCCGAGTTGCAGGATGCCATCGGACGAGAGCTCAAACCCGCCGGAACTCCATGACCTTCGCCATCGAAACCAGAGATCTGACCTGCCGGCTCGGCCGCAACTTCGAAGTGTCGCGGCTCGACATGCACGTCCCGCAGAACGCCGTTTATGGCTTCCTGGGGCCTAACGGCTCGGGGAAGACCACGACGATCAAGCTGCTCCTCGGGCTTCTGCGGCCGCAGGGGGGATCGATCACGGTCCTTGGCCGCGCCATGCCGGAGAACTACGTCGATGTCCTCGCTCGAGCGGGGTATGTGCCGGAGCGACCGCACGTCTATCCGACGCTGACGATCGACGAAGCCCTGGCGCTGCACTCCTCCTTCTATCCCTCGTGGGATCAGACCTGGGCCGACGAGCTGCGCGGGACCTTCAGGCTCGACGGCGATCGGAAGATCGCCACGCTGTCCAAGGGCGAGACCGGAAAGCTCCTCATGCTGCTCGCCCTGGCGCAGCGTCCCGAACTGCTGGTCCTCGACGAGCCGACGGACGGTCTGGATCCGGTGGTTCGGCGCGATCTGTTGAGTGCCCTCCTGGAGTACGTCACGGAGTCGCGCGCGACGGTGCTGATCTCGAGTCATCTCGTGCACGAGCTGGAGCGCATCTGCGACTGGGTGGGCCTGATGGACAGCGGAAAGCTCGTCGCGGAAATGCCGATGCAGGAGTTCAAGAATGGCTTGAAACGCCTGCGTGTGAGCGCGGTTCCCGACCGTCTCAAAACGCCACCGTTCACGCTGCTGGCGCGGGACCGCGAGAGCGGCCGCACCACCGAAGAATGGCTGGTACGCGGCTGGACCACCGGAATGCATGAATACGTCGACTCCGTCGGCGCGACGCTGCGAGAAGTCGTTGATCTCGACCTCGAGGAAGGATTCGTCGAGATGCTTCGCTCGTCGCGCGCCGCCGGGGACAAGGAGAAATAGACCGATGTACCGGATGATTTTTCTCACCCAGTGGAAGTGGACGCGCGCGGTCGTGTTGATCGCGACGGTCCTGGGATTTGCCCTCCCCCTTGCCTCACTGCAAACGGCAACCGGCGCTCGGGACGCCGCGGGATTTGTTGCGCGCATGCAGCAGTTCGGAATCTGGTATGCGCTGCTCGCAGCCGGCGTCGGTCTGCTGGTCGCGCTCACCGCCTGGGCGCATGATCAGCGCGGACGTCATGTCTACGCCCTGATTCTCCCGGTTTCGCGCGCGCGATACGTGTTGATGCGACTTTGCGCGGGGTTGTCTTTCCTCGTCCCGCCGGCAATCGCCATTCTGCTCGGCGCGCTGCTGGTCGCTCTCTTCGGCGCCATTCCGGCCGGTCTCACCATGTATCCGCTGGCGCTCACGCTGCGATTCTTCTTCGCGGCGTGCGTCGCCTATGTCATGTTCTTCGCCATCGCGTCGGCGACGCAGAGAACGGCGGGCATCATTCTCGGCGTCGTGGCCGCACTTCTGCTCGCCCAGTATGTGCTGTCGCTGGTGGGACCGCAGATCGAGCTGACGCAACGCATCATCGAGCTGCTCTTCGCGCAGCCTGGCGTATTCTCGATCTTCTCCGGCCGCTGGAGCCTGGTCGATGCGTAGCAGGCACATGGCCGTCGGCCTCTTGCTGCTCTTCGCCACAGCGGGCGGCGCGCAGACGCACGAGTTCGAAGTGCGGCTCGACGCGCTGGCGCGCATCGCCGAGCGAACGAGCGCCGCGCTGGTGGCGTACGATGATTCGGTGAAGCGCGCGTCCCGCATGCTCGATACCGCCTTTCGCGGAGGCCCCACGGTGCTGGCGGACGGGTCCCTGCTTCACCAGACGCGGTCGTCGGCACCGCGCATCGTGGACTCGATCGCAGCCATCATCGGCGCGGCCCGGTCCAACATCGCGGGCTATACCTTCGTCGCGCGTGTCGAGCGGCGGCGGTCGTGGCAGGGCGTTCGCGACACGACGTCCGAGCATGTCCTCAGCATTATGCAGCCGAATCGTGCGGAGCTTCGCACATGGCGCGGCGCCGTGGATTCGGTGACCATCGGGTCGTCGCTCGCTCATGCGCTGTCCTATGCCGCCTTCAGCGCCAGCGGGTCGGCATTCTTCGCATGGGCGGGCAACACGGTGCCTGGCGGCGAGCTCACGAAGTCCGATTGGGCCGAACAGCGTTTGCTGCTCGTTTCCACACGAACGGCCGTTGGCTCCCGCTGCTACCAAGGTGATCTCGAGGCGTGCAAGCACTCACTGCTCATCGAGCGCGCAGCCGATCCGATCATGGAATGGCACGATTCCACGACCCGCCGGCAGCTCGTCCGACGGAACGGCGCACTGGCGCGCCGCATCGACGTCGTGGCGACACGGCAGTGCGAGGCTGGCGCGGACTCGTCGTGCGTCAGGCTTCTGCGCGCATTTCCAGAAAGCCATTTCCGTGAACCCGCGGCGGTGGCGCTCCGCTCCGCGATCCTGAGACACGCGCTGGCCATCGGAGGCGAAGGCGCCATCGAGCGTCTGCTCACCGCGTCTCCGGAACCTGCTGCGCGTCTCGCCTCCGCGTCGGGTATGCCCATCGACACGCTGCTCCGCGGGTGGCAGCGGCGTGTCCACGATACCCACGCGCCGTCGGAAGACCTCTCCGTTGGCATCACACTCATGGCGCTCGCCTGGGCTACCGGGCTCGGAGCGCTCTCACTTCGGAGCTCGCGATGGCGTTGACGCTGAAGCGCTGGATGGCCCTCGCGCTGGCGGGATTCTTCCTTGCGCCGGTGGTGGTGCTCGAGGAGCATGAACCGCGCGGCTGGCAGCCGTCCGGGCGCGATCGACTGTCCGACCGTAACCAGGTGTCGCAGGCGCATGTGCGCCGCGCGGCAAACCAGCTTCGCATTCTCCAGATCCGTGATTCGGTCCTTCGGGTCGCCGCGCGGCGCCCGGCGGCGGACGTTGGAATCGATGCCGCGTTCGGTGTGGAGCGGCGCGCAACGTTCGAGAATCTGGCAGCGCAGGTCAGCGCCAGAAGGTCGGCGGCGGCGCGGATACCGACGAGCGTGTTCATTGTGCGCGATACGGTCAGCCGGGTCCGTGGACAGGTCCGGCGGGGCGGATTCGCCGGCTCCATCACGTTCGACTACCAGCCTCCAACAGACTCCGTCAACCGGTGCATCGTCATCGCCCGAGTGAGATTCGGGAACGCGCGGTATGCGTCAGAACTGGGGAGCACGATTACGGCCGATCGGCTGCTGGGGCCATGCGCCTACTTCGAGAGCTTTGGCAGGCCGGGACGCGCGATTGCGGCATGGATGGACGCCCGCGGCTGGCAGTTCGCTCAACGCGGAGAGTGGTCCACGCCTCCCTTGCGGTGGCTCGAGGGAACGCCGGACTCCGCGTTCCGCGAGCGTATCGACCTGCAGTGGGTGATGAATCCGGTGGGAGCAGCGTGCGCCGCGGGCAAGGATGAATCCTGTCTTCGCGCCCTCCTCGACGCCACCGTCCCGGATCGCTGGCGAACCTCCGTGAGTCACACCGCGGGCGTTCTCACGTCGGGCATGTACAACCCATTCGTGCACGGTGATGGCGGCTGGCTCACGCGCGATTGGCCACTCGGCGCGCGCGAGTGGACGCTGTTGTCCGACATGGTTCGCACGATCGGCCCGGAGCGGTTCGAGCGCTTCTGGACCTCTGACCTCCCGCCCGAGCAGGCCTTCCGCGCCGCTACGGGAGAATCACTCGCGGAGTGGACGCGCGAGTGGATCGAGGACACGTACCATCCGCAAGCCGGAGGTCCGGTGCTGTCCGCCGGGGCGACGGGCTTCGGTGCGCTGCTGCTGATCGCTGGCGTCGGGCTTTCGATCGTCGCCGCGCGACGGCGGCAGACGGGATAGCTATGACTCGGTGATTGGCGGACGAGGCGGCGAAGAACGGTCGTCGCCTCTATCGTATTCCTCTTCCTCGTCCGCTTCACGCTGCATCGCCTCGTCGCGCTCCTGTCGGTAGCGCTCGTACCACTCGCGTGTGATCTCGGCAGCCAGCTCGCGATTGCCCAGCCCGAACGCCAGCGCGATCGCCAGCGCGATGGCCCCGAAGAGGATCGCGAACGCCGTCGTCACGATGTCGGTGGCAATACCCAGCTCCTGCAGCGCCATGAACACGGCGAGGAGTATCACGCCGCCGCTGCCCACGCGGGCGAGCGCGCGTCCGCCGTGCAGCGCTCCCGCGCTGGCCGCGATCAGCCCACCGACGAATTGCCCGAGCACGATGCCGACGAGAATGATCACGATCGCGGCGATCACGCTGGGGATGTAGCTGACCAGTTCTCCGAACACAGTCGCGAGCGATTCCAGCCCGAGCGCGTTCGCGGCCACCAGAATCACGCCGAACATCACGAGCCAGAACACCAGGTTGCTGATCACTCGCGTCGGATTCACGTGGGCGCCAGAGCGCTCCACCGCCTCCATCACGCCGCCGCGCACCAGCATGGAGTTCAGCCCGATCTTGCGAAGCGCCTTGTCCACGAGGCGCTCCAGTAGCTTGGCGAGGAGATAGCCCGCGAAGACGATGACCAGCGCGCCCAGCAGCGACGGAATGAGCTCGGCGATCTCGGCAAAGCTGGCCTGGAGTCGGTCACCGAACGATGGGCGTTCGACGAGCGGATCCTGCAGGACGAGGGGGGAGGCGAGGCGGATCATGGGAATTGACGGGGATTAGGTGCGAGTACCGCGCTCACGATCGAAGATGACGCTTCTCCGGCACGTCGGACAGAGTAGCCACTGGCGCCGCCGGGCGTAACCGAGCCCGAACGATCCCCCGCCGATGTCCCGCAGCGTGAGCACGGCACCGTCGCGTGGGCACACGGGACGCTCTCCGGCGATGAATTGCCGGCGAATTTGACGCTCTTCTCCGGCATCATAGGTGGCTCGATCGGACTCAGTCACTCTGAAGACACTCTGATGACCACCTTCCCGAACTGGCCGGCGGATTGCAGACGCGCGTACGCGTCGCGACCGCGCTCGAGCGGAAACGCCGCGTCCACCGGCGGCAGCAGGCGGCCAGCACGGAGCTCGCGAACGATGGCGTCGAACTCGTCGTCGTTGCCCATGGTGGAACCGAGAATCGACCACTGGTTCCAGAACAGCCGGCGCACGTCCGTTTCGACGATCGGCCCCGACGTGCCGCCGCAGGTGACCAGACGGCCGCGTTTGCCGAGAGCCATCAACGACCGCTTCCAGGTTGCCTGGCCAACGTTGTCGATGACGACATCCACGCCGGTTTTCGCCGTCTCGCGCCTCACGATCGCCGGGATGTCGTCGCGCTCGGAATGCAGCGCGTGGTCGGCGCCGAGCTGCCTCGCGCGCTCCAGCTTGGCGTCATGCGTGGAGGTTACCCACACCTCGGCGCCGATCTGCTTGCAGATCTGCAGCGCCGCGATGGCGACGCCGCCTCCGATTCCCCAGATGAGCACGCGCTCACCAGGTTGTACCCGGGCGCGCGTATGCACCATCCGCCACGCGGTCAGCGTCGCGAGCGGGAAAGCAGCGGCCACCGCAGAGTCGATGTCGCGCGGAATCGCGCGGACGTTGGCGGCGGGGACGACGATATACTCGGCGGCAGTCCCGGGCAGGTGTTCACCGAGGATCCTGTATTTCAGACACAACGAGTGCTCGCCCGCCTGACAGTAGGCGCACGTGCGATCGCTGATTCCCGGATTCACGACGACGTAATCGCCCGGCGAAACGTGCGTCACATCCGCGCCGACGGCGTCGACGATGCCGCAGGCGTCCGAGGCCACGATCCATGGCGGAACCAGCGTCGCTCCTGGAAGTCCAGCGAGGACGAAGAGATCGAGATGATTGAGCGCGGCACATCGGACACG
>JBOHTL010000043.1:0-6858 GCA_050733735.1 Gemmatimonadaceae bacterium | reverse complement strand
ATCTGATGGCTGAACAGCGCGTTCACCGTCGGCAGGCCGCGCCGCAGGGCGGAATGATCGACGGAGTCGTCGTGAACGAGTGTCGCGAGGTGCATCAGCTCGATGGCAGACGCGAGCCGAACCGCCTGGGGTTCGGCCCGTCCTTCCGCATCGCTGGCCAGCAGCGCGAGCGTGGGACGAAAGAGCTTGCCGCGCTTGCTCAGCAGATGCCCGCTCACCTGCTCGATCATGGGCAGGTCGTGGGACACGACGTGATGCATGTCCGGGATGACGCGATCCAGGCGATCGCGCACCGGCGCCTGAATGCCCTGCAGGGTGACGCCGCGGAGGCCGTCGCGGGGCATTGGGGTGACGGCGCCGCTCATCGCGCTGCGTTCTCCAGCGCGTTCAGCCTGTCGGCCACGTCGTGGAACTGAATGTCCACCACGAATACGCGCTGGTAGTACTGCAACGCTTCGTCTCCGCGGCCGAGCGCCTCGTAGGCCCGGCCCAGCAGGTACAGGATCCCGACCAGCTGGTCGTCATCCACCGATTCCTTCTCCGTGAGCGCTCGGCCGAGAATGGTCGCCGCGATCTGGAACTGCCCCTTCTCGATGAAGCACTGGCCGATGGCCTCATAGGTACGCACGCGATTCTCGGGCCCTCGCAGCGCTTTCTGGAACTCCGCGATCGCTTCGTCGATGAGTCCCATCTCCTTGTACGCGACGCCGAGATCGTAATGGCTCTGATAATCCTCGGCCTCCACGTTTTCGGCGACACCCTGCTTGAACTTGCGGAGCATGTCCTGGAAGTCGGCTTCCTCGTTGCCGGTCGGCTCCTCTTCGGCGACCACCATGCGCGTATCCTTCGGACCTTCGTCGTCGCGCAGCCAGTCGCCGAGATTCACGAACGAAGCATCGCCGACCGGCGTCGGTTTCGCTGTCGTCAGTGGAGCGGAACGCGCGGGCGTCGCGGGCTTCTTCGTCGCCACGGACTTGCGCGGTGGTGGCGGCGGCTCGGGTTCCGGCTCGGGCATCGTGCTCAGCGCAGCCTGCGCACGCAGGTCGTCCGGCGACAGCTCGAGCACGCGCTGATAGATCGTGCGCGATTTGTCCACCTGTCCCGTCCGGAAGAGCGCGTCCGCGAGCGAGAGATACGATTCGACGAGCTGGCCGCGGTCACTGGTCCGGTACGCGTACTCGACGCGCTTCTGATGGTGCTTCACCGAGGACGGATCGATGCGGACGATCTCGTCGGCGACCGACATCGCGGTCGTCAGATCGCCGGTCTTCTCGTAGCCCATCATCGCAGTCTCGAGCTCCCGAAGACCCGTGTCGCGCTCCCCTGCTTCGAGCATCGCTTCGGCGAGCTCGCGTCTCGCCGCCCAGTCTTCCGGATCACCGTCGACGGCGGCATGCAGCAGGTCGAGCGACTTGGACGATACCATCGATGACGGACGCGCGGCCGAGAGTCGCGCGAGATCCTCGAGATCGTCCGCGGCGAGTGGCTCCTCTGGCTGCGGCTCCACGAACTCGAGGGGCGCGACCAGCTCCACGGATTCCTGGATCACCGGCATGTTGACGTTCGACTTGCGCGCCGTCGGCGCCACCTCGGCGCCATCCGGCATGATGAAGTCGATCATGCCCTCGTCGGCTTCCGCAGCGTCCTCCTCGGCCTCGGCGACGACCTCCGGCTCCGGATCGTCGGTCGGTTCGGGCTCCGCAAAGCGCGTTTCGTCCGGAAGCTCGAGCGACGTGGGCTCGAGATCGAGATCGCCACCCAGATCCACGATGTTCGTGTTGCCGTCGCCGAATGCGGTGGGCTCGAAACCGAGCAAACCCACGTTGTCCGGATCGAGAGAGGCGCTCACGGGCGGATCGAAGGTCGGGTCCGGAGTCACCTCGAGGGCTTCGATCTCCTGTTCCTGAAGCTCCGGCTCCTGCTGGATGAAGTCCGGCTCGAGCTCTTCCTGCACCTCCATCTCGGGCTCGGGAGCCGAAGGGGTCGCTGGGGGTAGTGGTGCCGGCGGTTCGGGAACGCGCGCGATGGGCTTCGTCGCGCGACGCGGTGGCGGCGGAGCCGGAGGTTCCTCCTGTACCGGCGTGGGGGGAGGGGTCGGGATCGCAGCCATCCCTCGCGTGGAACGCTGTTTCGCGATGGATCTGCGCGCCGCTTGCGCCTTCGGCGAATCCCCAAGGTCGATGAAAATCAGGTCGTCGGAAGAGTCCGAGCTTTTCGCGCCGGCGCCTGTGCGTGGCTCGACGGATGGATCCAGCGCCTGAAGACGCGATGCCGCCGCAGCCGCTTCGCTGGCGTTCCCCTCCCCGTCCAGTTGCTCATGGAGGATCTGCAGCTGTTCGATCGCCTCGTCTTTCTTGCCGGCCTTCGCGAGCTGCTCCGCGAGCATGAGCCGGATGTCGGTCTGGTCCGGACAGAGATCCGCAAACTCGGCGAGAGCGCGGAACGCCTCGTCCATCTGCCCGACCTTCTGCATCCGGTCGGCGTACTCGAGGAAATTCTGCTTTGCGTCTGCCTTGAATCCCTTGTGCGCGCTGATCTTGCCAAGCTTGTAGTACACTGTCGAACGGCCCGGCGACGCACGCAGGATCTTGTTGCACAACGCGATGGCGTTGTTGAGAAATCCTCCATCGACGTACTGGTCGACGGCGCGCTCGTAGTAGTCGACGGCCTTCCCGATGTTGTTCTGTTTGACCAGCAGATCGCCGAGCCGGTTGTACAGCGCGACGTCCATGTCCTCCGGATACTTCTCCATCTCCGCAACAAGCTCGACATATGCGGAAATCGCCTTTTCAGGCGATTTTTTCTCGAGCTCAGCGGCTTTTTTCTTGAGGGAGGCGATCTTGGACATCGGCGTCCGAATCGGGCAGCGAAGTGGCGCGGGACGTCCGCGGCGGGCCGGAAAACTGGAGGATCAAGTTACGTCTAAGTCATAGACCTCACAAGCTTTGCCTCGTGTCCATAGGCCCGCGCAAACGCGTGCTCCCAGCCAGTACGGCAGTTCCCTATAATCGCTGATCGCCATCAGGGCCAGATCGGCGGAGTAACCGGATGCGATCTGGCCGACCTGATCACCCAGTCCCAGCGCCGCCGCAGCGTTTACGGTGGCGGCGGCGATGACCTCCGATGCGGACATCCTCAGTTGGCTGACGCCGAGTGTCAGCACGAGGGGCAGGCTGAGGGTTGGCGACGTGCCCGGGTTGAAATCCGTGGCCAGGGCGATCGGAAGTGCGGCGTCGAGCATGCGCCTGGCAGGCGCCTGAGCCGACTTTCCGAGGAAGAGCATGGTGGATGGCAGCAGCGTGGCCACGGTTCCGCTCGAGGCCAGTGCGGCGATTCCAGCGTCGGAAATGGCGGCCAGGTGATCGGCGGATGCGGCGCCGAGCTCCGCTGCCAGCTCGGCTCCACCGCTCGCACTGAGCTCGTCCGCGTGGAGCTTGAGCCCTAGTCCGGCGCGACGCGCGGCACTCAGGATCTCGCGGCTCTCATCGACCGTGTAAACGCCGGTCTCGCAGAATACGTCGGCGAAAACGGCGAGCTGCTCGTCCGCTACCGCGGGAATCATCTCGTTCACGACAAGCTCGACGTACTCCCGTCGGCGCGCGGCGCTCTCTCGATACTCGAGTGGAATCTCGTGGGCACCCAGGAAAGTGGGCACCAGTCGGACGGGCAGCTCCGACGCCAGACGCCGGATGACGCGCAGAAGCTTGAGCTCATCCTCGAGCGAGAGTCCGTATCCCGATTTCACCTCGATGGTGCCAACACCGAACGACATCAGTCGTCGGATGCGGCCGCGCGCCAGTTGCAGAAGCTCGGATTCGGAGCGCGCGCGGGTGTCACGCACCGAGGCATGGATTCCACCGCCCTTCCGCGCGATCTCCATGTAATCGAGTCCGGCGGCGCGCATCTCGTGCTCCGCGGAGCGGGGAGCGCCGAACACGGCATGCGTATGCGAGTCCAGGAGAGCGGGCATCAGCACGCCGCGTTCGCAGTCGATGCGCGACGCTCGCGGATAGCGGCTTCGCAGGTCGCGGTCCCGACCCACCGCGGCAATGCGACCGTCGGAGACTGCGACCGCCGAGTCGTGCAGCACGCCGATGTCCCGCATCTGCGCACCGCGTCGTGGCGGCGGCGGCCCCTCGCACGTGACGATCTGCTCCGCGTTCACGAAGAGCGTGATCTTCCCCGTGGACGCGCGCTTCGGAGCGTGGGAGGATCGGGACCGTGGCGTGCGCTCAGGCAAAGACGTCGGCGACCCGGGAAAGGCGCAGGGGCGCCTGTGCCTCACCTCGACAGGCGTAGTAGCACGCGTTGCATGAAACGGGCTCGTACCTGCGGAAATCGCGCCAATGGAAATCCGTGGGAAAGTCGGGGCAGCGTTTCACATGCCCCGACGGGGTGAGGTGAATCGTTCGAATTCCTGAACGACAGGGCTCCCGGATGTCTCCTCTCGCGTAGCGCGGGACCTGCTCCAGGTAGTAGTCGGAATTCGTGATCACGCCGCGATTCCGACGTTTGAAGGAGAGTAGTTCGGCGATGAGTGCGTCGAGCGGTGCATGGACGTCGGCATCCAGCAGATGCTCGCGATTGCCGTTCTTCGCGTCGGTGTAGACGCTGAGGTTGACGCCGCACCCCAGCGCCACTGCCGCGCGAACGATCGGCATGATGCTGTCCAGATTGTCGCGCTTGATCACCGTGTTGAATCGGATGGAGTCGATCCCCGCGGCCCGCATGCGTTCGACGGTCGCGAGAATCCGTTCGGTCAGACCCGGAATGCCCCGCGCCCGGTCGTGGCGCTCGTCGAGATAGTCGAGCGAGATGTTGAACTGATTCACGCCGGCGTTCCACAGCGATCGCGCGCGCTCCAGTGACAGCATTCCCCCGTGCGTCAGGAGGATCAGATACTTCAACCGCGTGGCCGCCGCGACGCACGCCACGAGATCCTCGAGATCGCGGCGCAGGAGGGGTTCGCCTCCCGTGAAGGTGATGAGCATCGGGTTGAAAAACCTGGCCGCGTCGGCGTAGCTGGCGAGTTCATCGCGTTTGGCCGACGCATCGGTTTTCCAGTAATCGCAGAAGCCGCAGCGCGCATTGCAGCGCAGCGTCACCTCGAAGTTGACCAAAACGGGCATCCGCCGTGCGGTCAGCCACGCGTATTTCGCGAGAAACAGCGGGATGTGGTACGGCTTGAATCGCGCCGACAGCATGCCAGGGATCCGTCAGGACTTACGCATGTGGTTCGCGCATCGGAAGGTTGATTCCGTGCTCGCGAGCCGTGCGCCGCGCTTCGTCGTATCCCGCGTCGGCATGTCTCGCGACGCCGATTCCCGGATCGTTGGTCAGGACACGCTCGAGGCGCACGCGCATCTCCGGCGTTCCATCCGCGACGACGACCTGCCCCGCATGGAGTGAGTTGCCGATGCCGACGCCGCCCCCGTGATGGAATGAGACCCAGGACGCGCCGCTCGCCACGTTGAGCATCGCGTTGAGGATCGGCCAGTCGGCCACGGCGTCCGACCCGTCCTTCATCTTCTCGGTTTCGCGGAAAGGCGAAGCCACGCTGCCGGTATCGAGGTGATCGCGACCGATGACGATCGGCGCCAAGAGCTCGCCGCTGGCGACCAGATCGTTCAGCGCCATGCCGAAGCGCGCGCGCCGCCCCTGACCCAGCCAGCAGATGCGCGCCGGCAGCCCCTGAAAGTGCACGCGATCGCGCGCCAGGGTAATCCAGCGATTCAGCTGCGTGTCGTCGGGAAACAGCTCGAGCACCAGCTCGTCGGTGCGCTCCAGGTCCCTGGGATCGCCGGAGAGCGCGACCCAGCGGAACGGTCCCTTCCCCTCGCAGAACAGCGGACGGATGTACTCGGGGATGAACCCGGGGATGTCGAACGCGTTACGCACCCCGGCATCCATGGCGACGGTTCGGAGGTTGTTGCCGTAGTCGAACGCCACGGCGCCGCGACGCTGCATCTCGAGCATCGCACGCACATGTTCGGCGATCGACGCCGTGCTGCGCGCGACGTAGTCGCGGGGGGCGCGACGCCGCAGCTCAGCCGCCTCTTCGAGGGAGAGACCCACCGGCAGGTACCCGTTGAGTGTGTCGTGCGCGCTCGTCTGATCCGTCAGCACATCGGGCGTGAATCCGCGACGTACTATTTCCGGCAGGATGTCCGCGGCGTTTCCAATCAGCGCAATCGAACGCCCGCGCCTGGCATCGCGCGCTTCGAGCAGCCAGCGAATGGCCTCGTCGATGTCTGCCGTCTTCCGGTCGCAGTACCCGGTCGTCAGCCGCTTGTCGACGCGCGCCTCGTCCACCTCGATGGCGAGAATCGCCGCGTCATGCATCGTGGCCGCGAGGGGCTGCGCGCCGCCCATCCCGCCGAGTCCCGCGGTCAACACCGTGCGCCCGGCGAGCGACCCGCTGAAATGGCGCTGCGCCACCGCGCCGAAGGTCTCGAACGTGCCCTGCAGAATTCCCTGGGTGCCGATGTAGATCCAGGAGCCGGCGGTCATCTGCCCGTACATCATCAGACCCGCGCGTTCGAGCTCGCGGAAGTGGTCCCAGGTCGCCCATCGTCCCACGAGGTTGCTGTTCGCGATCAGGACGCGCGGGGCAGCGCTCTGTGTGCGGAAGACGGCAACGGGTTTCCCGCTCTGCACCAGGAGCGTCTCGTCGTGTTCCAGGCGACGCAGACTGTCGACGATGGCGTCGAACGCTTCCCAGCTGCGCGCGGCGCGCCCGGTACCACCGTAGACCACGAGGTCTTCCGGCCGCTCCGCGACCTCGGCATCGAGATTGTTCATCAGCATGCGGAGGGCGGCCTCCTGGTGCCAACCCTTGCAGGAGAGCTGCGCGCCGCG
>JBOHTL010000042.1:0-4606 GCA_050733735.1 Gemmatimonadaceae bacterium | reverse complement strand
AATCCCATGAGGCCGGCGGCGATCGCCTTGTCGGTGCCGTGGCCTTCTCCCGTGCGCGCGAAGGATCCGTGCAGCTCGATGTGGGCTTTTTGCGGCGTATCGCCCACGAGATTGCGGGCGAGCAGCCCCAGCCGACACGCGCCCGCCGTGTGTGACGACGACGGTCCGACCATGACCGGTCCGATGATGTCGAGTAGCGAAACCATTGTCGGATTCTAGCGGGTTTCACCCCGCCTTTCTCGTCCGAGAGCGTTTTTGAAGCATCGGCCGGAGATAGCGCCCCGTGTGCGATGCGTCGATCGACGCGACCTCCTCGGGTGTTCCGGAGGCGACGATGGCGCCGCCGCGAATGCCGCCCTCGGGTCCGAGGTCGATGATCCAGTCGGCGGTCTTGATGACGTCGAGATTGTGCTCGATGACGAGCACCGTGTTGCCGCGGTCGACGAGTCGATGCAGGACTTCGAGGAGGAGGCGTACGTCCTCGAAATGCAACCCCGTGGTCGGCTCGTCGAGGATGTAGAACGTGCGTCCGGTGTCACGCTTCGAGAGCTCCGTGGCGAGCTTCACGCGCTGCGCTTCGCCGCCGGATAGCGTCGTCGCGCTCTGGCCCAGGTGGATGTAGCCGAGTCCGACGTCGTTCAGCGTCTCGAGCTTCTGCCGGATGCGGGGCTGGTTCTCGAAGAAGGCGAGGGCATCCTCGACGGTGAGATCGAGCACTTCGCTGATGTTCAGACCGCGAAAACGGACCTCGAGCGTTTCACGGTTGTAGCGTTTGCCCTTGCACACCTCGCATGGAACATACACGTCCGGGAGAAAGTGCATCTCGATCTTCACCAGACCGTCGCCCTGGCAGGCCTCGCAGCGACCGCCCTTCACGTTGAAAGAGAATCGTCCAGGCCCGTAGCCCCGGATCTTCGCGTCAGGCAGTTCGGCGAAGAGCTCGCGAATCGGTGTGAACAGCCCCGTGTACGTCGCCGGATTCGACCGCGGCGTGCGACCGATCGGACTCTGATCGATGTCGATCACCTTGTCGATGAAATCGAGTCCGGTGATGCGATCATGCGCGCCTGGAATGACGCGCGCGCGGTAGAAATGCCGCGCAAGCGCGCTGTGCAGGATGTCTTCGATGAGCGTCGACTTTCCCGAGCCTGATACGCCGGTGACCGCCACGAAAACGCCCAGCGGAATCTCGACGTCGAGGCGGCGCAGGTTGTGTTCGCGCGCCCCGGTGATGCGAATCACCTTGCGCTTGTCGCGCGGGCGGCGCTGCACGGGAGTCGGGATCTCGCGTTCGCCCGTGAGGTACCGCGCGGTCATGGATTGCTTCACGGTCAAAACCTCGTCGATCGTGCCGCTCGCGATCACCTCGCCACCATGCTTGCCGGCGCCCGGGCCGAGATCGATCACGTAGTCGGCCGCGCGAATCGTCTCCTCGTCGTGCTCGACGACGATGACCGTGTTGCCGAGGTCGCGCAGCTGTTCCAGTGTCGCCAGCAACCGGGCGTTGTCGCGCTGGTGCAGCCCGATGGAAGGCTCGTCGAGAATGTAGAGCACGCCCACCAGTCGCGATCCGATCTGCGTCGCGAGCCGGATGCGCTGGGCCTCACCGCCGCTGAGGGATTCCGCCGAGCGGCCCAGCGTGAGGTAGTCGAGCCCGACGTCCACCAGGAACTGGAGACGCTCACGGACCTCCTTGAGGATCGGGCCGGCGATCTCGGGATCGAGCCCGGGCTTCCCGTCCCGACGCACGGGAACCGTCTTGAAAAACTCGAGCGCCTCGGTCACCGCGAGCTCGGTGAGCTCACCGATGTTGCGATCGGCGATCGTGACGGCGAGCGCTTCCGCCTTGAGCCGGCGCCCGTCGCAGGCATCGCACGGGACGGCGATCATGTACTCCTCCATCTCCACGCGCACCGCGTCAGAGGAGCTCTCGGCGTAGCGTCGCTCGATGTTGGCCAGCACCCCCTCCCAGTTCTGGCTCGCGTCGCCATGGAGGATCGCGCGGCGCACCTGGGGAGACAGATCGCCCCACGGTGTGTTGAGCTCGAACCTGAACTGACGCGCGAGCGCCGGGAGAACCACCTTGCGCAGGTAGCCCTGCGGCTCTCCCCACGGGATGATCACGCCTTCGAGCAGGGAGATGCGCGCGTCGCCGAGGATCAACTCCTCGGAAACGCGTCGCCGCGTTCCGAGACCGCCGCACACGAGGCATGCGCCGAAGGGCGAGTTGAAGGAGAAGTGCCGCGGCTCCAGCTCGGGCATGGAGATCCCGCAAACCGGGCAGCCGTATTTCTCGGAGAACATCTCGACGGACGCGTCGTCGGCGTTCGCCACCTGGACGAGTCCATCCGCCAGCTTCAACGCGGTCTCGACCGAATCCACGAGCCGGGCGCGATCCTCGGCGCGCACCACGAGGCGATCGACGACGACCGAGATCGAGTGGTTCTGCCTGCGGTTGAGCTTTGGCGGACTCGCGACTTCGATCAGCTGTCCATCCACGTACGCGCGGATGAATCCCTGCTTGCGCACCGACTCGAAGAGGTCGCGGAACTCGCCTTTGCGTTCCTGAACGAGGGGCGCGCGCACTTCGATGCGCGTGTTCGGCGGCCAGGTCAGCACGATCTCGGCGATCTGCGCGGCGCTCTGGCGCTGCACTGGGCGTCCGCAGTTCGGGCAGTGCGGCGTGCCGGCCCGCGCATACAGAAGTCGGAGGTAGTCGTAAATCTCCGTAACGGTGCCCACTGTCGAACGAGGGTTGTGCCCTGCCGTCTTCTGCTCGATGGAGATGGCGGGCGAGAGCCCCTCGATGAGGTCGACGTCGGGCTTTTCCATGAGCCCGAGAAACTGCCGGGCGTAGGCAGAAAGCGATTCGACATACCGCCGTTGTCCTTCGGCGTAGATGGTATCGAACGCAAGGGAGGACTTGCCTGATCCCGACAGTCCCGTGATCACCGTCAGCTTATCGCGCGGGATCGAGACATCGATGTTCTTGAGATTGTGTTCCCGGGCTCCCCGGATGAACAGGGCATCTTCGGCCATAGCCAGGGTAAGCTGAGTACCTCGCTCGGGCGAAACAAGTTGCGGGGTTCGGCTAGATTGAGTCCGCTGGGAAACGGGGAATGGCAAAAGGGAAATGTGAGGGAAATGACCAGGGCGAAACGGGAAACTGGCTTCTCCGGCCGAGCGTCTCGCGCGTTTTCCCGTGTCCCCTCTCCCACTGCCACTCTTTGCCCCTTCCCACTCCCCTCCTTCCCTGATTCTGAATGCCTCACACTGATGCCACCGTCGTTCTGACTACCGTCTCGAGTGAGGAAGAAGCGGTTAACCTCGTGCAGGCGCTGTTGGAGCGCCGCCTGATCGCCTGCGGCACGATCCTGCCGGGGGCCAGGTCGATCTACCGGTGGCAGGGAAAAACCGCTGACGAGCGCGAGACGATGATCGTCCTCAAGACGCGGTCCGCGCGAGTCGAGGCGCTACAGAGCGCCTTCGCGGAACTGCATCCCTACAAGGTGCCTGAACTGTTGGCGCTTTCGGTCGACAGCGGCCTGGACAAATACGTCGAGTGGATCAATGGAGAGACGTCGTTGTCGCTGAAGTGACACCGACGGATGGTGCCCCCCCTGCCGTCATGATCGACGTTCGGGTGGATGACCTCGTATTCTACGAGGGCGAAGCCATCGCGCGCCCGGTGAACGCGTTGCTCGGCGCGACCACGCCGGTCATGCGCAAGCTCGAAATGGCGGCGGGGGAAGCGTTTGCGAAGACGGTTCGCGTCGCCGAGCCGATGCAGGTGGGCTCCGCCGTCGTGACGGCCGCGGGCGACCTTCGCGTCGAGCTGCTCATTCACGGTGTCGTGTCCAGCGACGATGAGCCGGCGACACGGGCAACCGTTCGCCGCGCGCTGCTCAGCGCGCTTCAGCGCGCAGCATCCTTCCAGATCCGCGAGCTGGCGGTGGCTCCCTTCGGACTCGGCGCCGGAAACCTCGACATCGAGGACAGCGCCGAGATCATGCGGGAAGTCATCGCGGAACATCAGCGGCGGTCCGCGTATCCGGAGCGCGTGATCGTCTTCGCGGAGAATGCCCTCGAGGAGCAGGTGCTGCGCGCCTCGCTGCTTCCCGGGACCCGAGAGGGAGGCGCTCGATGAATCGTCGCGCCATCAGCGCACTGGCCATCATCGTCGCCTGGATCGCCGGGATGGGCATGCTGGTGCGGCGCGAGTATTTCCGCCCGCACATCGAGCGGCTCGCCGAAGCGGCGTTGCGCGTGCAGCCGGCCGCGGTGTTCTACGCCGTGCTGCAGGGAGACAGGCAGGTCGGCTTCGCGTCGTCGACGATCGACACGTCGACCGCGATGATCGAGCAGCGCGACTATCTCGTCGCCGACATCCCGATCGGCGGAACGGTGCATCGCACCGAAGCGCGCACGCATGTCACGCTGACGCGCACGCTCCGCGTCCGGACGTTCGATCTCGATCTCTCGACGGATCGATCGCCGCTCAAGGTCCAGGGCCAGGTATCCGGCGACAGCGTGATGACGATGGTGATCACGACCGGCTCGAGCGTCGACACCCAGCGCGTGCCACTCGGCGGGCCGATCCTTCTGC
>JBOHTL010000041.1:0-2263 GCA_050733735.1 Gemmatimonadaceae bacterium | reverse complement strand
CATTCCGATCGGCTCGCTGAGGAACGCCCAGCCCAGCAGCACCGCGATGATGGGGTTCACGTACGCGTAGGTCGCTGCCTTCGCGGCGCTCACCTTGGAGAGCAGATAGATGTACGCCGTGTACCCGATGATCGAACCGGCGAGGACGAGATACAGCCAGCTGAAGAATGCGCGGGCACTGACGTCTCCGACCGAAAAGACAGTGTGCTCGCCCAGGATGATCGACGTGATCAGCATCGCCACCCCGGCGGCGACCATCTGCAGCGACGAGTACACGAGCGGCGCGGATGAGCGCTTGCTCCCCTTGCTCAGGATCGTGCCGATCGACCAGCCCAGCGATCCCAGGAGAAGTATCAGGACGCCGATCTCGTCGACATGTCCTTCACCGACGATCGCGCGCGGGCCGATGAGGATGATCATGCCCACGAGTCCCAGCGCGAGGCCGAAGAACACCGGCAGCCGCGGCCGCACGCCACGTGGACGCAACCAATCGAAGATCACGATCCAGATTGGCGTCGTCGAGACGATCAGCGCGACGATGCCCGTGGGCACCGTCAGTTCCGCCCACATCACGGCGCCGTTGCCCATGCCGAGCATCAGGACGCCGGTGACAGCCGCCGAGCGCCAGTCGTGGAGGTTCGGCGCTTTCGCTCCACGCCAGCGCGCCAGCGCATACAGCAGCGCGCCAGCCACCGTGAATCGCGCCGCGCCCATCATGAATGGCGGGACGCTCTCGATCGCGTACTTGATGAAGAGGTAGGTCGATCCCCAGATGACGTAGACGGCCGCGAATGCGAGCAGTATCCGCGTGCGGTTCTGGCGGGCGACGGCGGCGGGCGTCATGCGATGGCGACCACCTGCGGGCCGGGGATTGGGATGCGCGCGGTCTCCTTCACGGTGCCAAGCACGATCGTGGTGCGCGTGGACAGGACGCCGGGCATCGCTCCGAACTCCGACCGCACCATGCGGCCCAGCTCTTCGGTGTCGGACGCGCAGACTTTCACCAGATAGCAGTCCTCCCCGGCGATGTGATGCACCTCGAGGACGTTGGCGTGCTGCTTGAGACGATCGCCGACCGTCTGCTCGGACTGGTTGTCCTGCGCGCGAATGAAGATGTAGGCCATGAGACCGAGTCCCAGTTTGCGGGCGTCGAGGCGGGCCTCGTAGCCGCGAATCACCCCGCGCTCCTCGAGCTTCCGGAGCCGTTCCAGGGTCGCGCTTGGCGCCATCCCCACCCGCCGGGCAATCTCCGCGTTGGACAGCCGGGCGTCCTGCTGGAGAAGGGAAAGGATGCGGCGGTCCATTTCGTCGATCATTCGGCAAAAACTACAAAAGGGCGAACGATCGTCAAGTATCCCAGCCATACGCAGAATCTTCTGCGGATAAATCGCCAAACGGCTAGTGGTGAGTTTTGAGTTTCAACACTTCGGTTCCGACTCCACATAAGCGTTTCTTCTGCGGAGAGCGTCTTACTCTGAGATGACCGCGAGCCTCCAGCTCGTCCCCGACAGACACGATCACGACCGGGAGCTCGCGCGCCGAGCGTCGGGCGGCGACGATGCCGCCTTCGAGGAGATGTATCGCGTCAACTCCGGACGCGTGTTCGCGCTGTGCCTGCGGATGAGCGGATCGCGCGAGCGCGCCAGTGACCTGACGCAGGATGTCTTCGTGCACGTCTGGGAACGGCTCGCCAGCTATCGCGGCGAGTCGGCACTCTCGAGCTGGATCTATCGTCTCACGGTCAACCTCGTGCTGAGCAACGCTCGACGTGACCGCCGGCGTCTCACTCACGAAGTGAACGAGGAACAGGAAGGAACCGACACGCCGGAGCAGCCGGCGCAGACGCCGAGCGAGCGCGCGAGTGTGCGTCCCGCGTCGGTGCTGGACGCCGTCGATCTCGAACGGGCGATCGCGGGACTGCCGCCGGGCGCGCGAACGGTGTTCGTGCTGCACGACGTGGAGGGATACCGGCACGACGAGATCGCAAAGATGACCCGAACCGCGGAAGGAACCTGTCGCGCGCAGCTGCATCGCGCGCGCAAGCTGCTGATGGAGGCCCTGAGCCGATGACCCATATTGCATTCGAACGCCTGAGCGACCTGGCCGAGTCGGAGACGATCGGCGGCGCCGCGGCGCGCGACGACGAGACGCGCCACCTCTCGGCGTGCGCCGAGTGTCGCGCCACGCTCGCGGAGGTGCGGTCCCTGCTTTCGGCGGCGCGGTCGCTGCCGCGCGATGTGGCGCCACCCCCGGAAACCTGGAC
>JBOHTL010000040.1:0-4893 GCA_050733735.1 Gemmatimonadaceae bacterium | reverse complement strand
GGTGTGCGGCCACGCGTCGCAGCACGGTGTGATGCGCCAGGCGGTCGAGCCGCGCGATGATCTCCTGCGCGCGGCGCGCGAGCCGGCCGAGGAAGAAGTCGGCCAGCGCGGCATCGTTCGCGATCGCGCGGCGCAGCGGTTGCGCTGGAAGCAGCAGCGTTTCGGTGGGCTCGGACGCGACGCCGGTGGCCGGATAGACGCCCGCGCCGAAAAGCGCCACCTCGCCCAGCACTCCACCCGCTTTTTCATGGTGCACCACGATCGACCGGCCCGACGACGCGCGCACGATGCGCACGCGTCCCCCGACAACCAGGTGCAGCCCGCCGACTTTGTCTCCCGCGGAGAAGAGCGTTTCCCCGCGGCCGAAGCGCGCGCGCCGGCCGATCCGCTCGCCCAGCTCCTGAACGAGACGCGGGAACAAAAGTCCCTGCGCGCCCTCTGCGTGAACCGTCATACTGGTTTGCGTCGATCCGCACGAACGGAAAACCACATACCCACAGATCACGATGCGCTCATTGCTCGCAGCTCTCCTCGTCGCCCTCGCGCTTCCGGTTGCCGCACAGGAGCATATCCATGTACCCGGGATGACGCACGCCGGTTCGTCCGGCGGGGGATCCGGCCCGTCGCAATCAGGTCAGGCGGCCTTCAGCGCGATCGCGGAGGTCGTCGCGATTCTCTCGGCAGATTCAGCCACCGACTGGTCGCGGGTGAACATCGAGGCGCTCCGCAGGCATCTCATCGACATGGACGACGTGCTGATGCGGGCGCAGGTCGCGACGGACACGGTGCCGGGCGGCGCGCGGTTCGTCGTGACCGGAGAGGGCCGCGTGCGCGACGCGATCCGTCGCATGGCGAGCGCCCACGCCGCCATCGTCTCGGCCGAGGCAGGGGCGGGGATGCGCATCGCGGTGGAGAATGTGGCGAACGGCGCTCGCGTGACGGTGATCGCGTCGAACCCGCGGGACACCGCCGCTGTGGCTCGCGTCCGGGGACTCGGGTTCGCCGGCCTGCTCACGGAGGGGAACCATCACGCGCCGCACCATCTCGCGCTCGCTCGCGGAGCGTCGCCGCACCGTCACGACTGAGCAGAACGGTTTACCCGGCCGCGTGAGGACGGTTTCTCGTCGCTACAGACATCCCTCCACGTATTGAATGCTCGGCCCGCCGGCGTGGATGTGCATGATCCGGTCGTCGCCGCCGATCTCGTAAACGATGCCGCGTGCGGAAGACGCGGGCGGCCGTCCGCGGGTCCAGGTCGTGATGTACTTCGCGGGCGCGGACTGATACTTGTGCGGCGTCACCGCGGCGCGCGCGCCGTAGTGCCGCAGCACGGCTGCCGCGGAGTCCCCGACCGCAACACCTGCCTCAGTCGCCACGTCGGCGTCGCGGCTCAGCGAGATCCGCGTCAGCGTGTCCCGTTCGATCATGACCAGCAAACCCTGCGGCGCGGAGCGCGGTCGGAACTGGTCGCAGCTCTCCGGGTCCGGTCCACCGACGGCATTGGGGTTGGCGTCGGGGCCAGCTGCCGCGACCACCTGTGCTCGCGTCATGCCGATGCGCAGTGGTCCCCACCCTTCGGCGGTCAGCGTCCTCGCTGAAGGCGCGGGTGTCGTTGAGTCGCGCTGTTCGGCTTCCTCGCGGGCACCGGCACACGCGGCGAGCCCGAACGTGATGCAGATCGAGATGAATCTCATGACGGCGCACCTGTGCAAGCCATGCGCCCGTTCCAGTTCTCTCCCTTCAGCGCAATCAACGGATCAACGCGTGACGAGGCGGATCCCGTGCTCTCGCTACCCCCTGACGCGCGGCGTAGGTTAGGGTCTGCACCCGGAGTCTCAGATGGAACGCTCCGAAACGGCGTCGCGACAGGTCGAAACGCGGATGCACCCGGTAACCCTGAATTTCGAGCCCGGTCTCGAGCGCGAATTCAGGGTCGAATACCACGAGCGCACGCTGCCGGTCGTGCGCCTGGCGCTGGTGCTGGGAATCCTGCTGTACTCCATCTTCGGCATTCTCGATGCCCTGATCGCGCCCGACCAGCGCTACGACCTCTGGCTCATCCGGTTCGCCTTCGTCGTTCCCGCGATGGCCGGCACCCTCGCATTCACCTGGGCGGATTCGTTTCAGCGATTCCGCGAGCCGGTGCTGTTCGTCAGCATGCTGTTCGCCGCGCTCGGCATCGTGGCGATGACGGCGATCATCCCGCGCCCCGGCAGCTATCTGTATTACGCCGGTCTTCTGCTGGCGGTGATGTACGCGTTCAGTCTCCTGAGGCTGCGCCTCGTATCCGCGACCGCAGCCACGCTGGCGACGATCGTGTCCTACGTCGTTACCGCGGTCTGGATCAACCCGACCCCCGCGGCGCTGGTGGTGAACAACCTGTTCTTTCTCCTGTCGGCGTTCATCATCGCGTTCGCAGCGCAATACGCCATCGAGCGATACGCCCGTACGAACTTCCTGCAGCGGCGCCTCATCGCGAGTCGCACCGAGGAGCTGGAGCGGACCAACGCGGAGCTGGAGTCGAGGAACGTCGCACTGGCCGAGTCGCGCGCCGAAACGGTTCGAGCGGCACAGCGGTCAGAGCTCATCTACTCGGCGCTCTCGGAGGCGCTGCCCGGAAAGGTTCTCGACGAGAAGTACCGCGTCGAGGGCAAGCTCGGATCGGGGAGCTTCGGCACGGTGTACCGCGGCATCCACCTGCACCTCAACCACCCGGTGGCGATCAAGGTGTTTCGTCCGACGGTCGGGAGTGGCGCGGCCGAGACGCTCGATCGCTTCCGACTCGAGGGGATCACGGCGTGCCGCATCACCCACCCGAACGCGGTTGCGGTGCTCGACTTCGACGTCGCCGGCGGCAGCCTGGCGTACATGGTGATGGAGTTGCTCGAAGGGCGTTCGCTGGCCGAGGAGCTGGAGGAGGTGGGGAAGCTGCCGGTTGAGCGTTGCCGGCGGATCGCGGCGGAAGTGTGTGACGTCCTGGCGGCGGCGCACGAAGCGGGGCTCGTCCATCGCGACGTCAAGCCGAGCAACGTGTTCCTGCATCACGTGAAAGGTGACGAGCAGGTAAAGGTCATCGACTTCGGCATCGCCAAGCTCATGGACGCCGACGCCGTGCTGCTCGACTCCGCGGGCGCACGCCGCACCGCGACCGGCGTCCTGGTCGGCACACCCGCGTACATGGCGCCGGAACGGTTGAACTCCGAGCCGTACGACGGACGGGCGGACGTGTACGCGGTAGGCGTTCTGCTCTACGAGATGCTGACCGGGACGCTGCCCTTCACGTCGAAGGGAACCGGCAACTGGTCATTCGCGATGATGATCGGGTTGACCGAAGCGCCGGCGCCGTCGAGCGTGGAACCAGGGGTTCCGCCCGGGCTGGACGACATCGTCCGCCGCGCGCTGTCGAAGTCCCCCGCCGCCCGTCCGTCGGCCGCCGAGCTGGCGATGCTCCTTCGCGGCGAAAACCCGTCGATACCGCTACCTGCAGCGCAGGCGCAGGTCAGGGCGACGACGTAGACTCGATGCTATCGCGAGGCCTGGCGCCGTCGCACCGACTCGCGCTGCCATGCGGGCCCTTCGTAATCGACGGCAACGACCGCTTTGTCGGTGATCTCGGCGGCCACGTACGGCATCCGCGCGCTGGCGGGGGGCAGCCAGTGGCTGCGGATGGTGGCCTTTCCGGCCAGGATCGCCTTGAGCTGATTCGCGTCCCCTTTCTTGTACGGCGCTTCGTACTCCTCAGTCGTCTCGCTGGGCCGTCCGAACCGCTTCGCCAGCTCCGCGCGCGTGGTCTGATAGGTCGACACCGCGGCTTCGTCTTCCGTGATGATGACCATGCGTAGCTTCACGAGCTTGTCGTCGGCCATGAACGCGAAGATACGGGTGGGCGTCCGGTTGAGCAGCCCGTCGAACACCATGTCGCCGTCCGCGTCGATCTTATTGAAGTTGTAGCCGCGCGGCTCGATCAGGGCCTTCACGCTGTCGGCGGAGATTCCCCAGGGGATACCCGCAAGCGAGAACTGCGCTGGACGTGAGGGGGGAACGAAGGCCGTGCCGCCGCCGGACGCGCACGCCGACATGGCAACAAACAGGAAGGGAAGGGAGCGACGCGCACGCGAGACCACGATCGTCTTGAGGGGCACGGGAATGTTCGGTAAATGGTGATTGGCGCCTGCGATCCCGAAAACGACGAGGATCACCGGTCTCGAGTCACTGCTGCAGCTTCGTGCCGACGCTACGAAATGTCAGCCTCACCGTCACGACACCGCGTCTCGACGTCGATCCACTCACGGGCCAGCATGGCGTCGTGCTGGGAACCACCGTGGCACGCGCGATCGAGATGGCGACCGAGGCCCGTGATGCGCGTCACCACATTGGTGAGAAGGTGGTCCCCGACGCGTTACGCTGCGTGACCCATTCATGTCAGTGAAGACCGACGCGAGGGACACTACTGAATGCTTGCTCGAACCATCGTTGCGCTGGTGGCAATCGCCAGCGCGGCCGGCGCCCAGAGAGAACCAGCGGTCAAGTCATGCGTGCCGGCGGACACCACGCTGGAGCGCGCCCGATGGGCGAGCCCTGAGACATCGCCCGCGCGCGCGGACATGGACGCGCTGGCGCGCCGACTCAAAACGGCCCCGGAGACTTCCATGCCGGCGGTGCTCCTGGCGCTTGGACGGCTGAAGGCCCGCTACTATCCGGACGAACAGTACGCGAGAGCGCACTCCGAGGAGTACTTCTACAACGAGATTGCCGGCGAATGGCTGTACACTGGCTGGCACTTCATGGAGCTGCGACGTCGTTTCCCGCGGAGCAGGCACGCGGACGACGCCGCGTGGGAGGAGACCTTCCTCCCGGTAGGCGGCGAGTGCGAGGGATGGGTGCCGTGCCAGG
>JBOHTL010000039.1:0-5904 GCA_050733735.1 Gemmatimonadaceae bacterium | reverse complement strand
GCTTTTGTGCGTGCGGAGCAGGCGTGCCGGCAATCTCGTCCAAGAAATCGCCTAACCGATCAAGCGTCATCAGCTGAATCCGATCGTCGGCAGACGTCTTCACTTCATCCTGCGCGAGCGACAGAAGCCGCTCGTCACTCGAAAGAAGGACCGCATAGTCGAAGCCTGCGGCAAGACACTTCGTCAAGTTGCCAACTTCATGCGCGACCCGAGTGGTGACTGATATCTCGCATGCGACTCGCAACTCTCCGAATGACAGTGCCACATCGATGTGACCATGGCCATCTAGGACGGTCTTTTCGACGTACGCTTCGAAGCCGCGGTCCTCGGCGAGTTTCTTGTGCTGATCGGTGACGGCGGGGACGAGAATCCGCGGGATACCGTCGCGTTCTTCGCGAGCAATTGTCTCGACCGGACGTTTCAGGAAGGATTGCGCGTCGGCATGGGCGGCGGCCGGGCAGATGTGGGAGATCGCGCGCCGTCTGCAGCCGCGGAACCTCGGCATGCGCGCGTGGGCGCTGGGATGCGGGACCGTCGATCACGAGATGCCGCACGTGCATCCCAACGCGCTGGTGACGATGCTCTCGATGTTGTACGGCTCGCGCACGAAGACCATGCTGGTGGGAGCGCCGCACTTCGAGCGCCTGGTCGTACCCGGCCATCTATCCACCGGGCGAGCCCGTGGTTCAGCGACTCGTGGCCGGTTCGTGCGCGATGTTCGATGCCGATTCACCGTACGCGCGCGTGCTCGGGCAGGAGATCACCGACTTCCTCGTCGAGGAGAATGTCATGGGCGATTTTCTCGGCGTCTTCATCACTCCGGACGGTCGGACGGTTCAGCCGTACACGAAGCAGATGATCGCATCGCACATCATGTCGGCGGACCTGGCGCGATTCGGGCAGCGGGACGACGCGCTGGTGGTGATGGCGTGTGGCGGTGGGCAGAAGGTGCGTCTGATGCGCGCGGCGCTCGAGCTGAAGATGTGCAACGCACTGATCACGGACGACAGGACGGCTCGCGCGCTGCTCTAGGGCGAGGATTCGCCAAAGCGTGGTCAGTCGTTAAGTTTCACCTTGTACGGGACGTAGCGCAGCCCGGTAGCGCACCTGAATGGGGTTCAGGGGGTCGCGGGTTCAAATCCCGCCGTCCCGATTGTCGTAAGAGATTGCATTCGCATTAGATACAAAGGCCGCTGTCTTCGTTCTCGACGGTGACTTTTTGATTCAGGTAACCAATAGGTTGCGAAGCGACGAGCTGCAGACTCAGCTCTGAGGAGCCGCGGTTTGCCATTCAAGGCGACACGCGCCGAAGCAAGGGACGCTCTCGGTCGGCCAGGCGTTTGCCACCGCGCTCGTCGTCGGACTCGTCTCGCTGCCCACCGACGATCTCACGGAAGCGCTGCTCCCCATCTGATTCGCGGTCGACGCGAGCGGTTGAATGATGATGAGGGCGAGGTACTGATGCGCACAGTGTGCTCGATGCTTCGATATTGCCCGTATGATGCGCCGAGGCGAACTTGCGGCCATGTCGCCCGAGACCAGAGAGCTGATGACAGCGGAAGAGCTCGAGCGCTTCGACCTTCCTGGAAAGTCGACCGAGCTCGTTCGCGGGCGCCTGATCGTGCGCGAGCCGCCAGGCTTCTATCATGGTCACGTCTCGGCGAGGCTGCTTTTCGTGCTGGGTGAGTACGTGTACGGTCGGGATCTGGGCTGGTTGTCGGCCCAGGATACCGGATTCAGGATCGAGTCCGATCCGGACACCGTGCGCGCGCCCGATGTCGCGTTCACCTCGAACGAGCGGAGGCTCGAGATTCCGAAGCGCGGCTACGCGCCGTTCGCGCCGGACCTGGCGGCGGAGATTCTCTCGCCGGATGATCGTCCCGGAGAAGTGTTGTCGAAGGTCGGCGACTGGCTCGACGCGGGCGTCCGTATCGTGTGGGTAATCGATCCCGAGCGGCGGGAGGCTCGGATATACCGGGGCGACGGCACTCAGAGCTCGGTCGCACCGGACGGTACACTGCCTGGCGAGAGCGTGCTTCCGGGCTTCACCTGCCACCTGGCCGACCTGTTCGACTAGGGAGCGGTGGCTTTCGACGAGCAGGTTGCCCGAGCAGCCTGGGCTGACTGCATCCGCGACCCACCGCCCAGGCGCCGCGTGGTTGACACCGACCAGCGGCGCACGTTATGCACGTGCATCTGTACTTCGGCCCACGCCAACACCCTCGCGATGCGTAGGTATACGTGAATGGTGCCACTGACCACGTGGCTTCCGCGCAGACGCCAGACGGCGCCTCCCGTGTCGCACCCCTTCAAAGCGATTCGCCAGCAGACATGCTGCCTGCCACCCCGCAGGCGCTGCTGACGGCGATCGAGTATCGCCTCCTGATCGAGCACTCGCCGGTCATGATCTGGCGAGCGGGAGTGGACAAGAAGTGCGACTACTTCAACCACACATGGCTCGAGTTCACCGGCCGCTCGATGGCGCAGGAACGCGGCGACGGATGGGCGGAAGGCGTCCATTCGGATGACTTCGAGCGTTGCGTCAACATCTACTTCTCGAACTTCGATGCGCGACGCCCGTTCGAGATGGAGTATCGCCTCAAGCGCCACGACGGCGTCTATCGCTGGGTATTCGATCGTGGCGTCCCGTACACGGACGACCGCGGCGAGTTTCTCGGATTCATCGGCAGCTGCGTGGACGTCACGGAGCGGATCGAAGCCGAAGAGCACCGCCGGCAGCTGCTCGCCGAGCAGGCCGCCCATGCGGAGGCCGAGAAGCGCAACGCGGAGCTGGAGGAACTGAATCAGCGCGTTCGCGCCAGCGAGAAGGAGCTGCGCGTGCGGGAGCAGCGCGAGCGCTTCTTCGCGGAAGTGAGCCAGGTGATGGCGAGCCACCTCGAATATTCCGCGGCACTCGACGCCATGGCCGACCTGCTGGTGCCGCGTGTTGCCGACTTCATGTTCTTCGATGCGCTGACGTCCGACGGTTCCATCGAGCGACTCAAGTGGCGGCATGCGGACGAATCCCGGGCCGAGTGGTTCGACCGGATGAAGGGAACGGGATTCCCAACGGACCGGCGCATCCGTCTGCGCGAATCCTGCGCCTCCGACAGCCGGAGTTCGTTCCCGAGGTCACCGAGGATTGGATCCGCGAGACAGCGACGCCGGAGCATGCGGCGTTTCTGCGAGGGCTGCGGGCGCGATCGGTGCTTCGCGTTCCGCTCATCGACGGCGAGCAGCCGCTGGGCGTGTTGACGCTCGGGACAACGGAGCCGGGCCGGGAGTTCAACGAACGAGACCTCGCGCTCGGGTCGAACATCGCCGCGCGCCTGACCGCGTCGTTGCGCAATGCCCGCCTGTACTCGGAGCTGCAGCGGGCCGTCAGGATTCGCGACGAAGTCATGTCGATCGTGTCGCACGACCTGAAGGATCCGGTGCACACGGTCAGGATGGCCACGTCACTGCTGCTCGATCCGGAGCTCGGCGCCGCGGAGCTCACACGGCAGCAGCAGCTCACGATGATCCGTCGCTGTGCCACGAGAATGGCCCAGTTGCTCGAGGATCTGCTGGACGTCGCCAAGTCCGAGGGGTCGTCCCTCGCTGTGGCTCCCAGGCCGACGGACGTCGCGCCGCTCATCCAGGAGGTGGTCGACGCGTTCCGCCTCTCGGCCGCGGATCGTGGCGTCGCCCTGCAGGCGAGTGTGCCCGGGGAGCTGCCCCTCGTCGCGGCCGACGACCGCCGGATTGTGCAGGTGCTGACGAACCTGTGCGCCAATGCCCTCAAGTTCACACCCCGCGGCGGCAGCGTGAGCGTGCTCGCCGAGCCGAATGGGCAGGCCGTTCGGCTCTGCGTAGCAGATAGCGGCATTGGAATCCCGCGCGACAGCCTCGACCGCGTCTTCGACCGTTTCTGGCAGGCGAAACGCGCATCACGTGCAAGCGCGGGCCTCGGTCTCGCGATCGCGAAGAGCATCGTGGAGGCGCATGGCGGGGAGATGTGGGTGGAGAGTGCCGAGGGCAGGGGAACGCAATTCCATTTCACCTTGCCGCGGGCGTCGGGCGAGAGCTCGTCCTCCGCATTGCAATCGATAGGCGGCTGACGGTCAACGCGGTCGCGCGATCGACGACACTCCGCCGGTCAGCGGAGCAGCAGCTTCGACCCGTGGCCATCGTCTTCCACGTCATCCGTCGACCATACATTACCAGCGGTGACGATCCCAGCCCTCGACAGGCCAGCCATCGCGGACGTCCAGCGCCGCACGCTGCGACTTCTGTTCACCAGCCAGGTGATCGGCGCAGTCGGCATGTCGGTGGGCATGTCCGTCGGCGCGCTGCTCGCGGCGGACATGGCCAGCGTCGGCGTGTCGGGGCTGGCGCAGAGCGCGGCGGTCATGGGCGCCGCGCTGCTCGCGGTGCCGGCGATTCGCATCGCGCGCCGCAACGGACGCGGTCCGAGTCTCGCCGCCGCATATCTCATCGCGGCGATTGGCGGCGCTGTCGTCGTGGCAGCGGCGATCACGCGCGCGATACCGCTGCTGTTCGTGGGATTCTTTCTCTTCGGAGCGGGCACCACGGCCGCTCTTCAGGCGCGGTATGCGGCGGTCGATCTCGCGCCGGTCGCGCTGTACGGCCGGCATCTCTCCCTGATCGTCTGGGCATCCACGGTCGGCGGCGTGGCAGGCCCCAACCTCGCGGCGGTGGCGGGCGCTTCGCTGAGCCGGTACGGCGTCCCGACGCTCGCCGGGCCGTTCGTCTTCTCCATCGTGCTGTTCATCATCGCCGCGGTCGTGGTCTTCGTCTGGCTGCGACCGGATCCGCTGCGCCTTGCACGAGACAGCGTGCAATCACCGCCGAGCGCTGCAGCGAATGCCTCAGCGGCCACCGCGCCGCGGCAGGCGTCGTCCGGCGGCATGCGCGCCGCTCTCGACGCGGTGCTCGCCCATCGTGACGCGCGACTTGGCGTCGCAGCCACGGCCGTCGGCCACGTTGTCATGGTCGCCGTCATGGCCATGACGCCGGTACATATTCGCCAGAGCGGTCACGCGGCACACGACACCCTGCGTATCGTCGGCATCGTGCTGAGCCTGCACGTGGCCGGCATGTACGCGTTCGCGCCGGTCATGGGCTGGCTGAGCGACCGCTTCGGTCGGCATCGCACCATCCTTGGCGGCATCGCCCTGCTGCTCGCAGCCTGCGCGGTCTCGGGGACGGCGGGACACGACGTGACGCGTCTGACGATCGGGCTTGTCCTGCTGGGTCTTGGATGGTCGGCGTCGATGATCGCGGGGTCGGCTTTGCTGAGCGTCTCGATGCCCCTCGAGCTCCGTCCATCCGCGCAGGGACTATCGGATCTCGTGATAGGGATCGCGGCCGCGTCGGCGGGTGCGCTGTCGGGCGTGATCGTGCAGACCTGGAGCTACCCCATGCTCACATTGATCGCGGCACTTGCGACGATCCCGCTCGTGGCACTCGCAAGCCCGCCGGCATTCCGTCCGCGCCGCCAAAAAGCCGATGCCGCTGCTATGCCGCCGCGGCGGGCACTGGTCCCGCCGGAACCAGCTCCTTTCGACCGAGATCTATCCGCAGATTGAGCCCCTCGAGTCCGTGCGCGCCCAGCAGGACGAGATCCTTCGGCTCGGCGAACACCACGGCGGCGATTGCCGAGCGGTCACCGGCGAAGAGCCACGCGAATCCAACCTGGCGCTCGAGAACGCGACCGTCGGCGGTCTCGAAGCGATCGACCCGTACAGGCTCGACGCCGATCTCCTCGAGCAGAGTGCGGGGAACCCAGTTGTATTCGCTGCCCGTGTCGACCATGACATCGGTCAACGTCCTGCGCTCCGCGGCGCGGCTGGCGTGAGCGACGGCGATCGTCGTGCGGAAGATGCCCATGTCGTCGATCAT
>JBOHTL010000038.1:0-4355 GCA_050733735.1 Gemmatimonadaceae bacterium | reverse complement strand
CGACCAGGGCCTCACGGAGGCTCTGCAACCGCGGCATATCATCACCGCTCATTCCGCTTATCTGCATTCGTTTCACGAGCGGTTCACCGAGGACTTGCGCGGTATCCGGGAATCGCGGCCCCCATTCGTCGAACCGGGTCTTCTGCGGTGGCTCGAGGATGAAGTCGGTGTCCTGTCCCAGCTGATCGAATCCTGCGCGGCGTTTGGCGAAGCGCTCACGAAGCCGGTTCACGGGGATCTGTGGCTGAACAACATCCTGTGGGAGAGTCGGAGTACCTGGCACCTCGTGGACTGGGACGACCTGCGGATCGGAGATCCCGCGGCCGATCTCGCCGCGCTGATAGGGCCGACTGCCGATGACCCACGTCCGCTCAAGATGCTCGGGCAGGCAGAGGGTGGGCTCACCTCTGCGGAACGCGAACGTCTTCCCTACCTGGGACGCGCAACCCTTCTCGATTGGGTGATCGATCCTGTTGCCGACTGGATCGAGGCCCGCGTGTCTCCTCCGCACGAACGGGATATCCGCGCCGCGAAAGAGGGGATCCACAAGCGTGCGCTGTCCTGCTACAGAGCGTTGTACCGTTGATGCGGCACACTTGACAGAATGCGCATACGCTGACACTGTGAGAATACCATGAATCGCGCATACCTCCCGTCCATGTGGATCTGCATGCCGGCCGACACGACGTTCGTCGTGGCCGTCGTGCTGTCGTCCCCATAGACCGGCAGGTATCGCGTACTCCGCGCCCTTCCGGGTTCCCACCGGAAGGGCGTTTTGATTTTCGGGCGGACCTGGAACCGGCGCGATTCCCGAATCGAAGCCGACCATGTCCACAGCCGTCAGCGTCCAGGACCTCAGCAAGTCGTTCCGCACCCGCCAGCCGCGGGGGCCCGGTTTCCGCGCGCGCGTGGCCGATGTCGTCGCGCCGCGGTCGCGGGACGTGCGCGCCGTCGACCGGATCTCCTTTCGGATAGCCGCCGGCGAGCGCGTCGCGTTCATCGGACCGAACGGCGCCGGGAAGTCCACGACGCTCAAGATTTTGTCGGGCATTCTCCATCCGAGCGCGGGCCAGGTCGAAGTCGCAGGCCTCGTGCCCTGGCAGGACCGGCACGCCCTCGGCTTCGCGATCGGCACGGTGTTCGGCCAGCGCTCACAGCTCTGGTATCAGCTCGCGCCGCGCGACACGCTCGAGCTGCTCGCGCGTGTCTACGAGCTGCCACGCGACGTCTGGCGCGCGCGACTCGACGCGCTCTCCGACGCCTTCGAGCTCGGCGATCTCCTCGACCGGCCCGTTCGCCAGCTGTCGCTCGGGGAACGCATGCGCTGCGAGGTGGCGGCGAGCCTGCTGCACGCCCCTCGCGTGCTCTTTCTCGACGAGCCGACCATCGGCCTCGACGTCACCGCCAAGGCGACGATCCGCGAGCTGCTGCATCGCCGTTCCACCGAAGACGGCACGACGCTCCTGCTCACGTCGCACGACACCGGGGACATCGAACAGGTGTGCGAACGCGTGGTGATCATCCACCGCGGGCGCATTCTCCTCGACGCCAGCGTCCGAGAGATGAAGCGACGGTACCTGCGTTCGCGACGGATCACGTTCGTCACCGCCGCGGAGCAGGTGGAGCTGCCGATCGCCGCCGGCGCGCGTCTCGTATCGGCGGTGCCGCACCGCACCACCGTCGAGATCGACGCTGGGGATGCAGTGGTCGGCGCGCTCGTCGACGCCGTTCTGCGACAGACCACCCTGCGCGACCTGGTCATCGACGACCCGCCGATGGACGACATCATCAGGTCGATCTACCGGAACGCCGACCTGGACGATGGCGAGGCGGCGTGAGCGCACGTGAATGGAGCATTCTCGCCAAATACGCGTCGTTCGCGCGACTCGGATTCCGCCAGGCACGGGCGGAGCCCGGGGAGCTGCTCGGACGCGTGCTGTTCTTCGCGATGATCCTCGGCGTCTTCTCCGCCGTGTGGCGCGCGGTCGCCGAGTCGGGATCGCCGGTCGCGCGCAACCCCGGCGAGATGCTCTGGTACCTCGCCGTGACCGAGTGGGTGCTCCTGAGCGCTCCGCTGGTCTTCGTGCAGATGGAGGACGACATCCGCCGCGGCGACGTGGCGTACCAGATCGCCCGTCCGGCGTCGTGGCTGGGAGCGCGCCTGTCGCACGGTCTTGGCGCGCTGGCCGTTCGCGCGCCGGTGCTGCTCGTCGTCGCCTGCGCGATCGCGTGGCTGTACGCCGGGCCTCCGGAGCGGCCCGCGGCACTCGTAGTCGCCATCGGCTTCGGCGTCGTCGCCGCCGCGGTGATGCTGATCTTCCATGTCGCGCTCGGCGTCGTGGCGTTCTGGCTGGGCGACGTCGCGCCGGCATACTGGATCTGGCAGAAGCTGCTGTTCGTGCTCGGCGGGCTGCTGCTGCCGCTGCACTTCTATCCCGAGCTGTTCGTTCGCGTGGCATTGCTGACTCCCTTCCCCGCGTTCCTGGCGGGACCGGCGTCGCTGATGACGGGCGAGCCCCTGATGTCGCGCGGCGTGCTGGCGCTTGCCTTGGCGGCATGGGCGGTGGTGGGATGGGTCATCGCGCGAGCGGCATTCGGCCGTGCGGTGCGACGACTTCAGGTGAACGGAGGTTGACTATGGTTCCCGGCGCGACAATGAGATTCGCTGCGGCGCTCGTCGGCACCAGCGTGCGATCGGCGATGGCCGAGCGTGGCGCGTTCATCATGCGGGCGCTGCTCATGGCCGTGAACAACGCGATCTTCTTCACGTTCTGGATCGTGCTGCTCTGGCGCGTCCCGCGGATCCGCGGCTACGAGCTTGGTGACGTGGCCGTGCTGTACGGAATAGTGGCCGTTGCGCACGGGCTCGCGGTGTTCGCTGCTGGCGGCATTCAGTATCTCGCGCGCGTCATCCATGACGGCGAGCTGGATGCGCTGATCGCGCAGCCGAAGCCCACGCTGCTCTACGCGATCGGCCTCAGGTCCCAGCCGTCCGGGCTGGGAGACATCGTGAGCGGACTGGTGATGATCGGTCTCTCGGGACGCGTGGGCCTGATGGGGATTCCGCTCGTGATCGCGGCCGGCGTCGGGGGAGCAATCGTCCTCGTCGCGACGGCGGTGCTGCTGCACAGCGCCGCGTTCTGGCTCGGGCGTACGGAGACGGCGAGCAGACAACTGTATGAGGCGACGCTGCTTTTCTCGCTGTATCCGGATACGCTGTTCACCGGGCCGATGCGCTGGATCCTGTTCACGCTCATCCCCGCGGGATTTGTCGGCTACCTGCCCGCGGAGCTGATCAAGGCTCCGACAGTACTGACACTCGGCGGCATCGCCGTCGGCGTCATCGGGTACGCGGCGGCAGCGGCATACATATTCCAGCGAGGCCTCCGCGCGTACAGCAGCGGCAGTCGCTTTGCCACGTTCGGATGATGTGGCAGCTTTCAGCGCGGATTCACCGGGGGCTCATTACCATGAAGATGCGGGTTGCGATTCTGCTCATCGGCAGCGCCTCGCTGCTCGGCGCGCAGAGCGCGACCATCTTCGATGGCGCAGGAGCAGCGCGGTGGATCGCGCCTCCAGGCATTCCCGGCGACAGCTTTACGGTCTTTCACGCCCGCCGCACGTTCGACCTCGCCACCGTCCCCGCACGTTTCACGGTCCATGTCTCGGCGGATAACCGCTACCGGCTGTACGTCAACGGCACTCAGGTCTCGTCGGGCCCGCAGCGCTCCGACGTGCAGCACTGGCGCTACGAGACGCTCGACCTGGCGCCTCACCTGCGCGCCGGACGCAATGTCATCGCGGCGCTGATATGGAACTGGGGCGACGCGCGACCGGTCGCCCAGCACAGCCACCGTACTGGTTTTCTCATGCAGGGGCACGGCGCCGTCGAGGCCGCGCATGTGAACACGGGCATCGGGTGGCGGCTCCTGCTCGACCCGGCGTATGCGCCGATAGTCATCACCACGGCGAGCATGGGCAACTACTACGCGGCGGCGCCCGGCGACTCGATCGATGGCGCCCGATATCCCTGGGGATGGGAGCGTCCCGAGTACGATGATCGCGCGTGGCTGCTGGTGTCGCCAGCCACGCGCGGCGGGACTGCGCCGCTTGCGGCGTTCGACGGCTCGGGCGGAGGCGCAGTCGTTGGACGCGCCAAGCGGCGCGCGAAACAGCCGGGCGATTACGGCGAGATGTCGGGGTGGCAGCTCGAGCCGCGCTCGATTCCGGCGATGGAAGAGAGGGTCCAGCGCCTCGCGCGAGTGCGCCGCGCGACCGGCGTGCATACCGACGGAGCGTTCCTGCGCGGCGCCGGTGACCTCGTCATCCTTCCACGTACGCGCGCTTCCCTGCTC
>JBOHTL010000037.1:0-5221 GCA_050733735.1 Gemmatimonadaceae bacterium | reverse complement strand
GTGTGTTAGAATCCGACCGTCGTGCAAAGATTGCGAAACGAGATCGGATTGAAGCCAGCTGCTGATCGGGCGAGTCAGCCCGGAGACCGGATCCTCGTCGTCGACGACGAGCCCGACATCATCGCCCTGGTGGCCTATCATCTGGCGCGATCCGGCTATCGTGTCTCGACGGCGTCGTCCGGTCCGGAGGCGTTGCAGGCGGCGCGCGACGAACAGCCGGCGCTCGTCATCCTCGACCTCATGTTGCCGGAGCTGTCGGGATTCGAGGTGCTGGAGCGCATCCGCGCGGATCGCGCGCTGGCCGACATCCCTGTCCTGATGCTCACCGCGCGCCGCGAAGAGTCCGACCGCGTGCAGGGACTGTCGCTCGGCGCCGACGACTACCTGGTCAAGCCCTTCAGTCCGAAGGAGCTCGTGCTCCGCGTCCGCAACATTCTCCGGCGCACGCGCGCGAAAACGGCCGAGCGTCGCAACATCGTCACGGTCGGCACCGTGGAGATCGATCGCGACGCGCACACCGTGACGACACAGGGGGCGCCCGTTGATCTCACGGCGACGGAGTACAAGCTTTTGCTCACGCTGGTGGATCGCCGGGGGCGCGTGCAGAGCCGCGCGCAACTGCTCGAGATCGTATGGGAATCGGCGCCCGACATTCAGACGCGAACGGTGGACATGCACGTGCAGCGCCTCAGGGCAAAGCTCGGCCCATCGGGCGAGTTGATCGAGACCGTCCGGGGTTTCGGGTATCGCCTGAAACGCTCGGCGGATACCGACCGCTGACAGCGGTGTGAGACTCGCGCAGCGGCTGCTGCTCGGCGCGATACTCATCGTCACCGCGTTTCTCGTGGTGGCGGTCACGTTGAGCGGACGGCGTCTCCGGACTCAGCTTCAAGAGTTGACCACCGCGCAGCTCGCGACGGAGGCGCGTCTCGTCGCGCAGCAGTGGGACCCGCAAAGGGATGCCGATCTCCTCGCCGATTCGGCGGGGGTGGCGCTCCGCGAACGCGTGACGCTCGTCGATTCGGGGGGCACCGTGCTCGGTGACAGCGAGTTCAGTGGCGCGGCACTCGCGACACTCCAGAATCACAACGACCGGCCGGAGATCATCGAGGCTCGCCGGTCCGGCACGGGTTCGTCGCTGCGTCTCAGTCCGTCGGAGGGCGACGAGGAGCTGTACGTCGCGGTGTCCGCGGCGAATGGGAGGATCACCCGCGTCTCCATCACGACGGCGAGGTTGCAAGACATCGTCTCTCGCGCGCGCCGCGACGTGATGGTCTCCGCGGCCATCGCCCTCATCATTGCCGTCGCGCTCGCGGCGATATTCTCACGCCAGGTTTCCAGACCCGTGACGCAGCTGCGCGACGTCACGGCTGCCATCGCCGCGGGCGATCTGACGAAACGGCCCGTGCTCTCGGCGCCCGGTGAAGTGGGCGAGCTGTCGCTGGCGATCCAGAAAATGTCGGAACAGCTGTCGAGTCGTCTCCAGGCGCTCCAGGACGAAGACGAGCTGCTCGGCGCTCTCGTGGAAGCGCTCGACGAGGGGGTGGTCGCCGTCGATCGCCACCGCCGCGTGATTCGCATCAATCGCAGCGGGAGGCAGCTGCTCGATGCGCGAGCGGACGTTCCCTTCTCCGTCGATCTGCTGCCGCGCGAACGCCCGCTGGCCGAGGCACTCGCGAGCGCTTTGAAGGGCGAAGTGGTGGAACGCGTCGAGACGCGTCTCGGGCGACGTACCGTTGCGCTGACCGCGCGCCCGCTTGGCGTCGGCGGCGCCGTCCTGGCGCTCTTCGATCTGACGAGTCTGCGGCGGCTGGAGACCGTGCGCCGGGACTTCGTGGCGAACGTGTCACACGAGCTCAAGACGCCACTCACCGCGATTCGGGGGTTCGCGGAGACGCTGTCGACGGAGCTGTCGGCGGACGCGCATCATGCGCAGTTCGCGGGAACGATTCGCGCGAACGCCGAGCGGATGCAGCACCTGATCGACGACCTGCTCGATCTCTCGCGCATCGAGTCGGGGGGCTGGGTACCCACGCCCGCGCGGATCGATGTCGCGGCGGCAGCCGAGGAAGCCGCTGCACCGTACCGCGACGATGCCGGGAAGCGCGGCTCTCGCCTGGTGATCAGTATCCATCCTTCGGCGACATTTCTGCAGGCCGATCCCGTTGCCGTGCGTCAGGCGCTGAGCAACCTGATCGAGAACGCGGTGCGTCACACGCCGAGCGGCGGCACCATCACGATTTTCTCAGGCGTCGAGGACGGTTCGGTGGTGCTCGGCGTGCGCGACACGGGCGCGGGAATTCCACGCGAGCATCTGCCGCGAGTTTTCGAGCGGTTTTATCGGGTTGACCCCGCTCGATCGCGGGCGGCGGGTGGCACGGGGTTGGGGCTCGCGATCGTGAAGCATCTCGTGGAAGCGCACGGCGGTCATGTGCGCGCGGAGAGCGAAGTTGGACGTGGTACGACCGTGTCGCTCGTTTTTCCTGATTGATCATGCCCTGCGCCACGCGCTCGCGCACGATTCCCGGTTCGTTACGCGCTGTGATGCCGCAAAGTCCTTCCCGGTACGCTCAACGCTCACGTCCATGGACGATCCCGGCCGTACGCTCGTAATCCAGATTCCCTGTCACAACGAGGAGGAGGTGTTGCCGCAGGTGCTGGCCGCGCTGCCGAGCCGGATCGATGGGATCGCGCGCATCATTCCTCTCGTCATCGACGACGGCAGCAGTGACCGCACCGGCGAGGTCGCGCGCGCCCACGGAGCGGAGCTGTTGCGCCTTCCCGTGAAGCGCGGCCTGGCGCGCGCCTTCCTGGCGGGGCTCGAGCGCGCCGTCGCACTCGGCGCCGACATCGTGGTCAACACCGACGGCGACAATCAGTACCGCGGCCAGGACATTCCGCTGCTCGTCGCGCCTATCGTGCGGGGCGAGGCGGATCTGGTCATCGGCACTCGCCCCATTCAGAGCATCCGGAGCTTCTCGCCCACCAAGAAGATCCTTCAGCGACTCGGCAGCGCCGCCACCCGACTGGCCAGCGCCACAAATGTGGTGGACGCGCCCAGCGGCTTCCGCGCCATGACCCGCGAGGCGGCGATGCGCCTCCACGTCTTCAACCGGTACACCTACACCGTGGAGACCATCATCCAGGCCGGACAGAAGGGAATGTCGGTCGTCTGCGTCCCCATCGGCGTGAATCCGGTGACGCGTCCCTCCCGGCTGATGCGCGGTCCGGTGAGCTACATTGCGCGCCAGCTCAACGTCATGGTGCGCGTGTTCATGACGTACCGGCCCTTCCGCTTCTTCGCGGTGCCCGGGTTCATCGCGGTCGCGGTCGGTGCGCTGCTGCTGCTGCGCTTCATGTACTTCTACCTCACCGAGGGCGGAAGGGGACACGTGCAGTCCGTGATCATCGGGTCGCTCTTCGCGGGCCTCGGGTTCGCACTGGTGCTGGTGGGACTTCTGGCCGACCTCATCTCAGTGAACCGCCAGCTGCTGGAAGACCTCGACTGGCGTCTGCGGCGGCTCGAGCACGGCGGCGCGCGCGAGCGCAGCGCAGATCGTCGGTGAAGGTCCTGTTCGCCGGTTCCACCTTTCCCCGGCGTTATGATGACACCCTGCCGGACTTCATGTGGCGCCAGGTTCGCTGGATGGCACGGGTTACACCCGGACTTTCTGCGTTCGTGCTGGCGCCGCACGACGCGAGCGCGGCGACCCGCGAGACATGGGACGGCGTCCAGGTCCGCCGCTTCCGCTACCTCGTGCCCGCCGCGCTCCAGCGTCTCGTCTACCCAGCGATCTGGCCCAACCTCCGGCGCAATCCGCTTCTGATCCTCCAGGTGCCCCTGCTCCTCGTGGCGGAGTTTTTCGCGACGCTGCGCTGGGCGCGGCGCGAGCGCTTCGATCTCGTGTACTCGCACTGGTTCATGCCGCAGGGAGTCGCCTGTGGTCTTGCCGCGCTGGCCACCGGCACGCCGCACGCGTTCACGACGCATTCGTCCGACGTCGCCGTCATGCGTCGCCTGCCCTTCATTGGCCCCTGGCTGGTGCGCTTCCTGGTGCGACGCGCGCGCGCCATCACCGCGGTGAGCACGCGGTCGCGCGACATCGTCGCCAGCTTTTTCACGAGCGCGGAGTGGGAGCGCCTTTCGCCGAAAGTCGCCGTGATCCCCATGGGGGTGGATCCGACCGAGTGGCGCGACATCCCGGCAGGGTCACCCAACGAGCTGCTCTTCATCGGCCGGCTGGCCGCGAAGAAGGGCGTCGAATATCTGCTCCAGGCAATGACCGTCGAGCCGCTGCGCTCCATGGACGCGCGCCTGACGGTCGCTGGAGACGGGCCGCTGCTCGAGATGCTGCGAGCCCGCTCGTCGGCACTGGGGCTCGCCGATCGGGTGCGCTTCACCGGCTTCGTCTCGGGACAACCGAAGCGCGAATGCTTTGCGCGCGCCGGAACCGTCGTGATCTCCTCCATCATCACCGACGCGGGGGATGCGGAAGGTCTCCCCGTGGTGCTGCTCGAGGCGTTGGCCGCGGGACGCACCGTCGTCGCGACGGATGCCTCCGGGGCGCCGGACGTCGTGAGCGACGACTCGGCCCTCGTCGTGCCGCAGAAGGACGCCGCTGCACTGGCCACGGCGATCGCGCGTGCCATCGCGATGCCCGAGCATGAGCGACGCGCGATGCGCGAGCGCGCTCGCGCCGTCGCGGCGCGGCACGACTGGGATGCCGTGGCCCGCGCCCACGTCCGGCATTTGCTTCCCGCGTCATGACGCTCACCGCGCCCTGCTACGACCGGCGCGACTACTGGGCGTACTTCGACCTGGACTACTCCGGGTTGCGCGTGCTCGACATCGGCAGCTCGGCGGGCTCATTCGACGCGCGGGTCGAGTTCGGGACGGCACACGGATCGCTCGCGCGCGCGAGCCAGTACGTGGCGCTCGACATCAGCGCCGCGGCGAGGCCCGCAGTCGTGGGCGACGGACACCGGCTGCCATTCGCGGACGCCAGCTTCGACGTGATCCTGGCGAACAACGTCATAGAGCACTTTCATGATCCGGCGGCCGGCGTCGCCGAGATGCGTCGCGTGCTGGGGCCAGGTGGCCTGGTGCTGTACACCATCCCGTTCCTGTACCCCATCCACGAAGCGCCGCACGACTACACGCGCTTCACGCGCTACGGTCTGGCGCGGCTCTTCCGGGACTGGGCGTCGGTGGAGATTCACG
>JBOHTL010000036.1:0-10749 GCA_050733735.1 Gemmatimonadaceae bacterium | reverse complement strand
CCGGTGAGCAGCACGATGCCCAGCGACTTCACGCCGATCTCGTCCATCTGCTGCACCAGGTCCTGCGTGTAGAACGGCCGCGCGAAAATGAAGCGCAGCGAGTTCCACGCGAGAACGAAGTACTCCTGAATGCTCAGGACGGATGATTTGGCCCGCGCATTCAGTCGGAGGATGAGTTCGGACAAGTGATCGTGCTGATTGGGAGTGCATCGCGCATCGCGCTGCCGAGCCCGACAAGGGCAAGGGGTGTGCCGGGTCACTATCTTCACGGCCATGTCGATTTCCCTCGGTCGAGACCGCCTGACATCGCTGCTGCGTGATGCAGGTCGCACACGTGTCGTCGCGGTCGGCGACGCCATGCTCGACGAGTATCTCGTCGGAGATGTCGACCGGATTTCGCCGGAAGCACCTGTTCCCGTGGTCCGGATTCGTGAGCGACGTTATGCGCTCGGCGGCGCGGCGAACGTGGCACAGAACGTCGTCGCCGTCGGCGCCGAGTGCCGCCTCATTGCCGCCATCGGCAAGGACCACGCGGGCAGCCAGCTGGCTTCCATGCTGCGGGACATCGGTGTTCCCGAGCGCGGGCTGCTGCGCGTCGATCGGCCAACGACGCGAAAGACGCGCGTCGTCGCCCGTTCGCAGCAGCTGGTTCGCGTCGATGAGGAGGACGATCTCGATCTCACGACGCGCGATGCAGACACCGTCGGCGCCGCTATCGAAGACGCCATGCGGGATGCGCACGCGCTGGTGCTCGAGGACTACAACAAGGGCGTGCTCGTGCCGTCCGTCATCGCCCGAGCGATCGAGCTCGCGCGCGCACGGCGCATCCCGATCGTCGTGGATCCGAAATACCGGCACTTCTTCGCATACAAGGGTGCCACGGTGTTCAAACCGAATCGTCGCGAGCTGGACGCGGCGCTCGGCGCGGAAGTGGACGTCGAGCACCCCGAAGCCGTGCCCGCAGCCATCAAGCGGCTTGGCGTCGAGCATCTGCTCCTCACGCTCGGTGAGCGCGGCATGCTATTGGTCTCCGCGAACGGTGATACACTGACCGTTCCCACCGTGGCTCGGGAGGTGTACGATGTCGTCGGCGCCGGCGATACCGTGACAGCGTACCTGGCGGCCATTCTTGGCGCGGGCGGCAGTCCGGCTGAGGCGGCGATGATCGCCAACTACGCCGCGGGCGTCGAGGTCGGAAAGCTGGGCGCGGCGACGGTCAGCCCGGAGGAAGTGGTCGAGGCCTTCGATCATTTCGCGACGCAGCACACCGCGTCGTCGTCAGAGAGCAGAGGCGCGGCTGCGCCTGTCAAACCCTAGATTTGGAAGTGCGGTCCTGTAGCTCAGCCGGTTAGAGCAGGCGACTCATAATCGTCGGGTCGTGGGTTCGAGTCCCACCGGGACCACTCAGAACGCTGTCAGACGCTGGCTCCTGAAAGAGAGAAGCAGCGCCCAGTCGCCACGCCCGGTGCTTCCCGTGCGCCAGGTGCGATTGTATCCGATCGTGACTCGCATGGCGCCCACTGGAAAGGCCTGCTCGACGGTGGCGGAGGCCCGCCGACTGCGGTAGTCGGGGTCATCGGTGAGCCTCACGAATTGCCAACCTGTATCGCGCTCTCCGGATACCACGACGACGTACTGCGCCGGATCGCGGCGTTCGTCAGCGACGGACAATCTCACGGAATTGAGCGGTGACCGCCGCCAGCTGACGTCGAGGAAGCCCGCCGCCGCGTGGGGACCGAGTGGATTGCCGATGATCCGTTCCCGGTAGGTGAGGCCCGACCTGAACTGCGCATGCTCGTACAGGCGGATCGAAGTGCGATGCCACTCCGCGCGCCACGCCAGCTGGTCGTCGCCGATCAGGATCGGCAGTCTGAGACCGAGCAAGTGCGCGGCATCGTCGGTGAGGGAACTTCGCAGACGACGGCCATCGAAATCGTCGATCTGCAGCTCGTAGTAGAAATCCAGGCCGGACAGCTCGGGAAAGCGCAGTCTCAGATTACCGCCGGCGACCTTGTTGGAGATCTGCAGGTCAGCGTGCTGCGGGGCCAGCGCGTCGATCACCGGGAACAGATCGACGAAGCGCTCGAAGAAAGTCGCGGGCGGCCCGCCGTCTCCCCCCGTCTGCGTCAGAACGGCGACGCCGAGCTCGAATCTCGACCACGGATGGATCGTCGCCTGCCACCCCGCGAGGCGTGCATGCGGTGGATCCTGGGTGCCGCCGAGATCAGCGAGCAATCCCGCAATTCGAAAGCGGCCAGCGTACCTGAGAATCCAGGGAAGAGTGATCGCGGTATCGGTTCCAAGGATGACGGCCGGAAATGGCGGTGCATTTCCCGAGATGAACAGCGCGCCGCGCGGAGACTGCCCCCACCGGAGCTCCTCGGCCCCAACCTGCAATGCGACATTTCGATAGACGCCGCGCACGTAAGCGCGGTTGAGCAAACGCTCCGCCGTCCATCCACCCTCATGGACGGACGTCAGCGACGACTGTGGTTGTATGGCTGCCGCCAGCCACGACCCGCGGCCAGCGACGAAGGTCGGCGCAATGGTGGCGATGGTTCCCTGCACCACGGGTCGTCCATGGCCTGCGACGGCGTATGGATGGCTGACCGCGTCGATGGCACCCAGGCCGTTCGAGTCGATGCGTTGAGGCGGGATGTGCGACGAGAACATCTCCGTCCGCCAGGCGACGCCCGCCATACCGTGTCGCCCTTCGGCCATCGCGCGCCGATCTTTCAGTTGCGCCGCGACGGCGTCGATCTCGGCACGCGCCCAGCGTCGGCGCGCATCGAACGTCGTGGAGCTGTCGATCGCGGCAGACAACCGTGTCACGATGCGCTCGATCTCGCGGCGCGACAGCGCGCGCTCGCCGAGCGTCACGCCGGCAACTGGATAGTACGCACTGACCGACTCGAGACGGTCGTACATTCCACTCGACGCCGGGACGGTTGCCGCGCGCTGCGCATGCGCGGACGCGCCCGCCGCAAACGCCGGCAGCAGGGCGGCGAACAGCAGCCTATGTTGCCTCAGGTCCGAACTCTCCGTTGCTGTCAGTCATGATCCAGGTATCACTGGGGATCGATGTGGAACCGGACTGTCCGCCATATCTCGCGTCGCAATATCGCGGGATCGTGGACGGATTGCCGAGGCTACTCGACGCGGTCGAGTTCTTCGGCGTTCCGGTGACCTGCTTCTGCACGGGCGAGGTGGCAGAGCGCTACCCCGCGAGCGTCCGCGACATCGTTGCGCGCGGTCACGAGCTCGCCAGCCACGGACACACGCACCGCCCTTTCGATACCCTCACCGAGCGCGAAGCGCGCCATGAGCTTGCCGCATCGTGCGACGCACTGCGCGGATTCGGCGTCGCCGTTGCCTCGTTTCGCGCGCCGAACCTTCGTTTTCCCGATCGATTCCTGGGACTGCTCGAAGAGCACGACTTCAGAGTCGATTCCTCGCAGGCGAAATACAAGCTTGCCTATTACAGATCCCGCACACCTTCTGCGTTGACGCGGGTACCGGCATCGATGACGTCGTCGGTGCTCCGCCTACCCCGGGCGATCCGCGATCCGTGGCTGCTGCGGCTCGCGTCCCCCGTGGTGCTGTTCGTGCACCCATGGGAGTTCGTCGATCTCACGCGCGAGCGGCTGCGGCTCGACTGCCGGTTTCGCACCGGCGACCCCGCTCTGCGCGCGCTTCGCGAAGTCATCGCGCTCTTCCGCGAACGACGGGGTGGCGCGCAGTTCGTGCAGATGCGGGACTTCAGTCCACCGGTGCCGAACGCCGCATGAGCGTGTCAGCGCTCGAGCCATCACGGCCGCGCCGCTCCTGGCTCGCGTGGGCGCTGTGGCTCGCGTTGTCCGCGGCGCTGCTCGTCGCGATTCGCCATCTCGCGTGGGAGGAAACCTTCCGGCGACTGTCGGACGTGCGGCTGCCATGGATCGCCGCGGCTGTCGCGGCCAACTTCGCGATTCTTCCGATGTGGGCGCTCGAATGGGGGTTGCTCGTGCCCACGGCATTTCGTGTCGCGTACGCGCGGATGTTCGAGATCGTCTCGATCACCGCGTCGGTGCTCAACTCGATCCCCTTCTTCGCGGGGGAGGCATCGGCGGTCGGACTGTTGATTGCGCGAGCGGATCTCTCACGGTCGGCGGCTGCGTCCGTGCTGGCGCTGGACCAACTGCTGGTCGCCTTCGCGAAGCTGGTCGTTCTCGCGCTGGCCGCGTCTCTGGTTCCATTGCCCGGCTGGCTGCGCACGGGCGTCTTCTCGCTTGCGCTCGGCTTCATCATTCTGCTCGTCATTCTCCTGGTGCTGGCGCACTTCTGGACCCAGGCGCACGAGCTGCTGAGCCGGCGCACCGGCAGGGTGCCAACGCTCCTCGCCCTCGCGACGACGTGGGGGCGCCATCTCGACGCGCTTCGCGAGAAGCGTCGCGCCGTCGCGGCGATTGCCCTGGCGCTCCTCAAGAAGGGCGCGGAGATCTCCGCTGTCGTTGCGATCCAACTCGCGTTCGGCATCGAACCCTCCGTGGCTGCCGCTGTTCTCGTCGTCGCCTGCCTGGCGATCACGACGCTGATCCCGATCGCTCCGGCGAATCTGGGAGTCTACGAGGCGACCGTGTTCGCCGCGTACCGGTACATGGATGTCCCGGCGGACGCCGCCCTCGGAATGGCGCTGCTGCAACACGTCTGCTTCCTGATCCCGTCGATAGCGACGGGGTACACGATGGCTACGCTGGCACAACTGAAGAAACGGCCGCGCCCGACGCACGCGTGATCGCCGCGAGATACGCGCGTTCGTGGTCGTCGAGAACGCGGTCCCAGTCGTAGCGCGCGAGATCGAGCGCGTCGTCGGCGTTCCCGAGTCGTTGACGCAACGTCGCATCGCGAATCATGCGCGTCATGGCTTCGGCGAAGTCGGCATCGGTCGCGCACAAGAGCGCGGTCTCGTCGTGTCGGAGAAACTCCCGACATCCCGCGTCGCTCGACGCGATCACGGGAAGTCCCGCCACGCGTGCTTCGAGCGCCGCAATGCCGAATGCCTCGTGCTTCGTCGGAAGCACGAAGGCATCGGATTCACGGTAGAGCGTTCGGAGTGCTGCTCCATCCAGCCAGTCGCGAAACTCCACCGACGCGCCCGTCGAGGCATCGATTCGTTTCGCCTCCGACCGCAGCGCGTCGAGCTCGGGCCCGGCGCCGGCCAGAACGAGTCGAGCCGGACTACGGGCGTCAGCCACCGCGCGGCCGAAGGCATGGAGCAGCGGACGTGGACGTTTCTTGGGATGCATTCGCATTGCCGACGCGAATGTCATAATGTCGGATGCGCGGCGGCCGTTTCCACGCGCGCCGCTCCAAAACTTCAGATCGATGCCGTTCGGCAGCACGGCGACCACTGTGCCGAGCGCGCCGCCGACCTGGGCGGCGACGAGCTGGCTGACCGCGGTCCAGACCACCCGCGTGCGGTCCAGCCGCGCAACGGCGTTGACGAGCGCCAGCGCGATTCTCTTGAGCCGCAGCACGGAGTGGAAGGTCACCACCGCCGGTACCTGCTGGCTCGCGGCCACGAACGCGGCGCCATACGCGAGCGGGGAGACGACGCTCACATGGGCGTGCACGACGTCGAACCCCTCGATGGCGCGTCGCACAACGCGGAGCAGCGCAGGCGAGGCGATGACAGCCGTGCCAGGAATGCGAGGCCCCGCGATGCTGCGCACGGCGTAACCGGAATGCTGTCCCGCACCCGGCGTCGACGTGATCACTGTCACCTCGTGGCCGCGGCGGGACAGCCGCTCGGCAAGCGCCACCAACTGCGCCTCGATGCCTCCCTGCCGGGGTGCGAACCAGTCGGTGGCGATGGCGATGCGCACGTTCAGGCAGCGTACGTCGGTGTCTCGTACACACGCCACCGCCGATAGACCCGCCCGCCCAATGCCTCGAGCGGCTGCCGCATGGCCTGGTTCTCCTCCAGAATCCACGACGCCTCGGCGCCCGGCGAGCCATACGCGATTGCCCTGCGCGTAGCCTCATGCATGAACACGGGGAGCACGCTCCCCGTGCGAAACTGCTCCTTGATGCCGAGAGCGAGAATGCGCCCGGTGCGAACTCGGGTTCTTGCCCGCAGGAGCTTCACGAACCCGAATGGGAACAGCCGGCCTGAAGGAATGCGCTTGAACACGGCGTTGAAATCGGGAGCGCAGAGCATGAAACCGGCGGGGGTTCCGTTGACTTCCGCAAGAAAAGCGAACTGCGGAACGAGAAGGGGCTTCAGCGACCGTGCCATGTGCATGAACTCGTCGCGCGACATCGGAACAAAACCCCAGTTGCGCTCCCAGGCACTGTTGTAGATCTCCCAGCAACGCTCGACCTCGTCCCAGAAGCGGCGCCGCTCGAGGTCACGGAACACGAGATTGGCTTTCGCTGCGGCCCGCCGCGCGATGGCGTCGAGCCTTGCCGGGAGCACGTACCCCGTTTCACCGTACGGAAGCCAGTAGCCAAGAAGCTCTTTGGTCCCCGCCAGGCCGACGGAGCGCAGAAGCGCGTCGTAGTACGGAGGGTTCCACGGAGTGAGAAACACCGGATGCTCGTCGTAGCCATCGACGAGCACACCGCAGTCGTGATTCGTCGACGGATTCATCGGGCCGCGCATCGTGCTCAGGCCGCGTCGGTGCAACCACGCCCGTGCCGCATCGACGAGCGCGCGCGCGACCTCGGCGTCATCGACGGATTCGAAGAATCCGAAGAATCCGACGCGGTCCTCATGAAACGCGTTGTGGGCGCGGTTCTCGATGGCGGCGATGCGTCCGACCAACCGTCCGTTGCGTCGAGCGATGAACAGGACGCGTTCGGCGCCGCGATAGAACGGATTGGCCTTGGTGTCCAGCAGGTCACGCACCATCATTCGCAGCGGCGGAACCCACCGCGGATGCTGGACCACATCAGGCAGCTGCCAGGGCACATCGATGAACGCGGAGAGCTCACGACTGCGCTCCACCGGAATTACTTCGAGCGACATGCGCGCAATATGGCCGGGCGTGCTGCTGGTCGTCTATCTCGCGGGAACCGGCGTGCTCCTCCTCACCGGCTCCGGGCGCGTGGGCATCGGCGTCGTGGCCGCGCACTTCGCGGTCCTCTTTGCTGTTGGAGCGGCCACGTGGACCTCGATCGCGCCGATGTGGCTCCGGTCCTGGATGCCTCTTCTTCTCCTCCTGTTTCTCTATTCCGAGATGCCGGCGCTCATCCAGGCCGCCGGACATGCACACGGATTCGATGCCGCAGTCATACGGCTGGAACAGGCCCTGTTCGGGACACAACCGGCACGGGAATGGGCGCGCGCGATCCCTTGGACTGCTGTCAGCGAACCGCTGCACCTCGCCTATCTGGCGTACTACCCGATCATCTACTCCGTACCGGTGCTTCTCTGGACGGCTGGGCGACGCAGCGATTTCCACGCGGCCGTGTTTACACTGATGCTGACGTTCGTCGCCTGCTTCCTGTGCTATCTCATCGTGCCGGTTGCCGGGCCCAGGTACTTCTGGACATCGGCCGCGCCTGAAGGAGTTTTCAGAAGCCTCGCCACCTGGCTGTTGGAAGCGCGCTCCTCGCGGGGCACTGCCTTTCCCTCGTCGCACGTCGCGGTGTCGGTCGCACAGTCGATTCTGGCCATCAGATACTTCGGCAGGCGCGGTACCGTCGTGGCGGTCATGACGGCCGGACTCGCCGCCGGTGCCGTGTACGGCGGCTTCCACTACGCTGTGGACGTTCTGGCGGGCTTTCTGCTGGGGTTCCTCACGGCGTTTGGCGGCCTGCGGCTCATCCGCGCGCTGCTGCCGGATCAAGCGAAGGCGATCGCTCCGACGTACTCCGGATCAGAGCGCTGACCGGCAAGCCGATCGAGCAGGTTGTCGAGCGGGAACGCCTCGACGAGATCGAGCCTCGCGCGTCCGGCCCCCGAGATGCCGACGCCGAGCGCCTTCAATCGCGCTTCCTTGAGACTCCACAGGCGCAGAAAGGCGTCCGACGGCGATACCCCGCGCCCGCGAAGCTCCACAAACTCCCTTTGTTCTTCAGTGGAGAGCCATCGCCCGAGCAGTGCATCCACGCGATGAACGTCGCGTTTGCGCTCGACATCGACGCCGACCGCCCGATCGTCACTGATCGCCATCAGAATGAGATCGCCGGAGTGACTCACGTTGAAATGAATGCCCTGCGTGACGACGGGCTTTCCGGTTCCGGTGCGGGTGACGCGAATCTCGCGCGGGGAGACCGCGAGGCGCTCGCTCAGGACGACGCGCACCAGCGAGCGTGTAACGACATAGCGCTCGGTGGCCTCGCGCACGCGGTAGCCGGTGAGATGCGCCTGTTCTTCCGACGAAAGCAGATCCTGACTGAACCGCTCGATGTCGTTGACATGATCGCCGACCCACGCGTACCAGATCGCGGCGCTGCCGTTGCGCGACGAAGCCACGCCCAGGTGGCATCCGACATCCGTCGATCGCACCGTCACATGGAACCGACGCTTGCGACGTGTACCAACGACGCCAGCACATCCACCGTCTGGCGAATCTGCTCTGCCGTGTGCGACGAAGATACGAAGAAGCGCAGACGCGCGCCGGACTCCGGGACCGCGGGGGCAAGCATCGGCTGAACGTTGACGCCGCGCTCGAGCAGCTGCTGCGACAGTCGCACCGCCCGTACGGTGTCGCCGACAATCACGGGGATGATCGGGCTGCCTTTGCTCGCGCCCGTGTCGAGGCCGCGACCTCGCGCGAGCTCGAGAAAAAGCCGGGCGTTCTCGTGCAGGCGCGCGACGCGTTCAGGCTCGCGTCGCAGAATGCGCAGTGCCTCGAGCGCGGCCGCGGCGTTGCCCGGCGCCATGCCGACGCTGAAGACGAAGCCTGGCGCTGTGTATTTGAGATACTGCACGATCTCACGGCGGGCTCCGATGTAGCCGCCGATGCTGGCCAGCGATTTCGACAGAGTACCCATCCACAGATCGACGACGCGTGGGGAGACGCCCGCGTATTCCGCGATGCCCCGCCCCGTGGGACCGAGGACCCCGATGGAATGCGCTTCGTCGACCATCAGCCAGGCTTCATGCCGCTTCTTCAGGACCACGAAGGCGTCCAGGTCCGGGACGTCTCCATCCGCGCTGTAGACGCCTTCGATGATGACCAGGGCGCGGCGATACCTGGCGCGCAGCTCACGCAGCAACCTGTCCGCTGCCCGGACGTCGCTGTGCGGAAACGTCAGACGATGCGCGCCGGAGAACAGCGCGCCCTGCATCGCGCTGTTGTGCAGCAGCTCATCGCAGAGCACGAGGTCACCGGCGCCGACGAGGTGCGCGATCGTCGAGACGTTCGTGGTGACTCCGCCGATGTAGGCGATGCAGTCCTCGACGCCGAGGAAGCTTGCGAGCTCCTGCTCGAGCTCCTGATGGATGGGTCGCTCGCCGGAGACCAGCCGGCTGGCACTGACCGAGGTCCCGTATCGCCGAATGGCTGCTTCGGCGGCGGCGTTCACGCGCGGATCGCCCGAGAGGCCGAGATAGTTGTAGTTCGCGAAGTTCACCACCTCGCGGCCATCGATGACCGCCGTCGCGCCAGTGACTCCCTCATGCGCGCGGAAGTACGGGTTCTCCAGTCCGTACCGTTCCAGCTCCTCGAGCCGCGACTGCAGCATCCGGTATTCGGGAAAGTCCGCCGCCGGCAGCGGCGAGACGAGGCGTTCCTCGCGACGCGATACGGCGTCCGAGGGTGCCAGACGCGCCGGCGCGACGCCGACGGCGTCGAGCGCCTTCGACAACGACCGGATCGAGGGCTCACGCCAGAGTAGCGAGACATCCACGCGATGGCCGAGCACCTGCTCGAGCTCGGTCACGAGTCGAACGGCGGCGACGGAATCCAGTCCGTATTCCCGGATGGATGCCGTCGCATCCACAGAGGCTACGTCGATTGCCAGTTCATCCGCGACCCAGCGGCGGAGCCAGGCTTCCAGTGATGCGCTGCTGCCGGATGCGGCGCCGAGCGCCTCGCGGACGTCGTCGATGCGCGCATCGGACCGCGCGACGATTTCCAGTTCGCCGCCGAGAAGCATGCCACGCGTGGCCCGGCGCTGCACCTTGCCGCTCGACGTCCGGGGAATGCCATTCTGGCGCACCAGGACGATGACGTCCGGCAGGATTCCTTCGTGATCGGCGAGCGCGCGGCGCACCGCCGAGAAGACCGATTCGTTCTGCGATTCGCGATGATGCCGGGTGACCTCGAGCGCCAGCGCGAGTCGTTCCGTGCCGTCGTCGTCCGCCCCGGCGAGTGCGAAGGCCGCAGCGTGACCCGGACGAAGGCTCGGATGGCTGCGTTCCGCCGCGAGCTCGAGGTCCTGCGGATAGTAATTCCGGCCGCCGAGGATGATGAGGTCCTTGAGTCGTCCAGTGACGAACAACTGGCCGTCGTCGAGGAACCCGAGGTCACCGGTGCGAAGGTAGCCGCGGTCGTCGTCCGGAATGCGCGCGCCGAACGTGTGCTGTGAATCTTCCGGCTTGTTCCAGTACGCGGACGCGACGCTGTCACCCGATACCCAGATTTCCCCGACGCGCCGATCGTCGCACGGAACGAGCGTGTCCGGATCGACGATGCACACCGTTTGACGGGTCGCCGGACATCCCGACGAGACGAGACGCCATCGATCGCCGGCAGTGGCCGGCCCCACTCGCTTCTCCTCGAGCGCCGATCGCGAGACGTCGAGGTTGCTCGGCCC
>JBOHTL010000035.1:0-4738 GCA_050733735.1 Gemmatimonadaceae bacterium | reverse complement strand
CGTCAGGACCGAGCGCGGCCCCCGTGACGCGCGTGAGCGCAACCGGCTGCGACGTGCTGACGCTGATCGTTTCGAGATTCGGAATTCCGCCGCGCTCCGAGACGACGACGAGCGTATCACTGGTGAGCCACTGGGCGTCGTAGCGGTTGGCGCCGTCCCCGGGATCGACGAATCTGACGTCGCGGCCGTTCGCCGAGGACACCAGCAGCTTCCATCGGGCGCCGTCCATGACGCTGGCCACGAATCGCGTGCCGTCCGGCGAATACCTGGGCCGATAATACGTGCGATCGGGAGTGCCCTCGAGGAGCGTGCGCATCACGCCGCGTTCCAGATCCACGTGCACGATGTCGCAGTGCCCCCAATGGCACTGCATGGCGACCGCTTCGGTGGAGTTGGGATGTGGATCCGCGTGCAACACCCCAACGGCTTCCGTCACCTGATGCACCTCGCCGCTCTTGGTGTCCCAGGCGTACAGGGCCGGACTGAGCGTGTTGTCGCTGCGCATGGTCCAGCGTGTCGCGAGTACCCGCCGATTGTCGCTGAACCAGCGCGGCATCTGAAACGACCGCCCGTACCTCGCGAGCAGCGTCGCCTCCGGTGTCTTGACGCGCGGGTAAAAGCGCCGATCCGCGACGTCCTGCGGGTCGCGCATGAGCATCTCGATGCGCCTGCGCGTCACCGCGGTGTCTTCCGGCTCGGCGGTCGCCTTCCAGACGACGAGCTTCCCCGGCCGATCGCGCTCCCGCAGGGTGATCGCGATGCGTTCGCCATTGGGCGACACCGCGGGATCGCCGGTTTCCCAGCTGAGACGCTGAATCAGCTCGCCGGAGACGAGTCCCGCACGCTCCAGCGCCGCCTTCGCGGCCATCGCGTCGCGCGTGAGCTCCGCGCGGTGCAGTCCGTACAGCGCGGCGGGTGAGTCGCCGTACACGCCGCGGAACGCCGCCTCGAAGCCGCGCACCTGCCGCGCCGTAAGACGACGCCACACGTGCGTGAGACTGGAATCCCCCTCGCGCCGGAGCAGCCATTCGAGGAACGCCGAGCCTCCGAGGTAGGCGAACTCGCCGCCGCGGTAGCGGCCGACGGCATTCAGCTCGTCGTAGGCAGGCAACTGGCCTTCGATGGCCCACTGCCGGAGAATCGCCGGACGCCATGCGTTGTTCGGGCGCCCCGTGCCGGTGACCAGGCCTTCGACCACGGTGGCGTATCCCTCGAACACCCATCGCGGCGCCTTCAGGGCGATGGGGCTCAGATTCGCGGGGAGCGCTGCCCAGAGCTGCCGCTGAAAGGGGTTGCGCGACGGCCGCGTGAGATGCGCGATGTGCACGAGCTCGTGAACCGAAAGCAGCTCGCCCCAGGTGCGATAGTTCCCGATGTCGTTTCGCGGATCCGCTGGCGTCGCGTACCAGACGGTCGCGGGCTTGTCCATCATGGGCAGCGCGTAGCCGTTCGGAATGGCGAACGGGTCGTCGACGACGACGTCCATCGGCTTGCTGATCGGCCAGCCCACGTGGCGCGCGACGGCGGAATCGATGGCGCGCGCGCGCGCCGCGAGATCGAGCGTCCACGTCTCCAGATCCGGCAGATAGTGGAAGCGATATCCGTGCGCCTCGGCCGTGCGCCATCCGAGCCATGGCCGCACGGGATCCTGAGCCTCGAGTGTGGCGGCGCCGAGCAGCGCCATCGACAGGACAAAAAAAGGCCGCGGCAGCTGCCGCAGCCTTTGGTTCACGCATGCAGCGAAACGCGACGACACGCTACGCTTTGCGCGTCTCCTCGCGTTGCGCGTCACGGCGCTTCTTGCGATCCATCAGCCACGTCGCCGGAATGATGAAGAGCGGCGTCAGGAGGAATCCGAGCAGGGTGTTGAGCCACACCAGCGCGATATAGAAGCAGCACAGCCCAATCCCAACCCACAAAATGGCGAGCGGTCCCTGGCTTTCCACGCGTCCGTTCCTCGAAGGTGTCAGTGTGCGGAAAATAGACGGCGTACGCCCAGCCGCGCTACTTTAGTGCAATGGCGCTTCCGGCTCGCTCACCCGCGAAGGGCGGGATGGGAAACCGCCGTGTGGAAGCGGCTGTTCGTCGCGCGGTGGCCGGTCGTGATCTCGTGCTCGCGGTATCGGGCGGCCGGGATTCCATGGCGCTCATGCACGCCGCGGCTCGTCTGTCGCCACGCGCCGTGCGCCTCGTGGCGACGTTCGATCACGGGACGGGCCCGGTGGCCACGCGCGCGAGCGCGCTGGCTGCCGCGGAAGCAAGCCGGCTCGGGTTTCCGGTCGTCGTCGGGCATGCCGCCGCGGACGACGCTCGAGCGTCCGAAGCCGAGTGGCGCTCCGAGCGGATGGGTTTCCTTCGCGCCGTCGCACAGCGCGCTTCGCGGGAGGCGGGCCGGCCGGTCCGCATCTCCACCGCGCACACGCGCGACGATCAGGTCGAGACCGTGCTGATGCGCGTTCTCCGGCACGCGGGGGCCCGCGGGCTGGCGGCGCTGTATGCGCGCGGCGAGGTGGTGCGACCGCTGCTGGAGTGCTCACGTGCCGACGTTGCCGCCTACGCGGAGCACGTGGGCGCGGTCTGGGTCGAGGACCCCACCAACGAATCCATGCGCTATTTCCGCAACCGCGTGCGTCGCGATCTGCTCCCCGCGCTGTCGCGCGCGCGTCCCGAGCTGCATGACGACCTGCTGTCTCTGGCGCGCGGAGCGGCTGACTGGCGTGACCGGGTGGACGCGGTCGCGCTCGCGGTCTCCCACATCGACGCCGCGCGCGGCGTGATTTCTGTTGCTGCAGCCGACCTGGAGGGGTATTCTCGGGCGGAGCTATCGGTACTCTGGCCCGCGATCGCCGCCCGGGTCGGTCTCGCGATGGACTGGCGCGGAACCGCGCGCGCCGCAGCGTTTACAACAGAGAGCCGCGTGGGTGCGCGGATTCAGTTATCCGGCGGATGGGAGATCTTGCGTTCGCGGCATCTCTTCGAGCTCGGCCGCTGGCGATAGTCCCTCCCTCCGCGTCCAATTTCCCGTTCGGAGCGACTGTCGTTTGACGCCCACCCCCGGCCCCACTCCTACGTCCGCCACCGACCCGCGACTCATGGGACGCGCGCTCAAGCGCGTCGTGTACGACGAGGAGGACATTGCGCGAAAGGTGAAGGAAATGGGCGCCGGGATCACGAACGCCTATCCCGATGGCGACCTGCTCGTGCTCGGTCTGCTCAAGGGAAGCTTTATATTTCTCAGTGACCTTGTGCGGCAGATCACACGGCCGCTTCAGGTCGACTTTCTGGTAGCTTCAAGTTACGGCGACAAAACGTTTTCCAGCGGCACGGTACGACTTCTGTACGATCCCGAGACACAGCTGGCAGGGAAGCACATTCTGCTGGTCGAGGACATCGTTGACACCGGCAGGACACTGGGCCGCTTGATGGATCTGTTGAAGGCACGAAATCCGCGTTCTCTCGAGGTCTGTGCGCTGCTGCACAAGCACGTCGCCACAGAGCTCAAGCATCCCACGAAGTTCGTGGGATTCGACGCGCCGAATGAATTTCTGGTCGGGTACGGGCTCGACCACGCCGAGAACTTTCGGCACATCCCGTACATAGCGAGTCTGCAGTAAATGCCAGCACCGACACCTCCGAAAAACAAGCGGGACTTCAGCTGGGGACGGACATCCAAGACGTTCGCGTTCTGGATCCTCATCCTGCTGATTCCGGTTGCGCTGATCCAGCTCTCGGGCTCGCGCAATTCGTCGTCCCCGAAGATCAACTACACGCGGTATCGCGCCGAGCTCGCCCGGGACAACATCAAGGCGGTCACCATCCAGGGTGGGAAGTACATCCAGGGTGAATTCCGCTCACCGGTGAGCTTCGAGGGGCGCAACGACATCCGGAAGTTCACGACGAACCTTCCGGCGGAGAATTCGGAGAAGGAGATCGAGGCGCTCACGGCGAACAATGTCGTGATCGAGGCGCAGGATCCGCGTCCCTCGATTACCGCCTGGATCCTGAATTTCCTGCCCTGGCTGCTGCTCATCGGCTTCTACCTGTTCCTCTTCCGCCAGATGCAGGCGGGAGGCGCCAAGGCGTTCTCGTTCGGCAAGTCGAAGGCGAAGCTGCTCACCGGCGATACCCCCAAGATCACCTTCGCCGACGTCGCCGGCGCGGATGAAGCGAAGCAGGAGCTCCAGGAGATCATCGAGTTTCTGCGGGATCCGCAGAAGTTCACGAAGCTCGGCGGCAAGCTGCCGAAGGGCGCGCTGCTGGTCGGTCCTCCCGGAACGGGAAAGACGCTGCTGGCAAAAGCGGTCGCCGGTGAAGCAGCCCGGCCGTTCTTTTCGATGTCCGGATCGGACTTCGTGGAGATGTTCGTGGGCGTCGGCGCCAGCCGTGTGCGCGACCTGTTCGAGCAGGGCAAAGCCCATGCGCCCTGCATCATCTTCATCGACGAGATCGACGCGGTCGGCCGCCATCGCGGCGCCGGCCTGGGCGGGGGCCACGACGAGCGTGAGCAGACGCTCAACCAGCTGCTCGTGGAGATGGACGGCTTCGAGTCCAACGAGGGCGTGATCATCATTGCGGCCACCAATCGGCCCGACGTGCTCGACCCCGCGATTTTACGCCCAGGGCGTTTCGATCGCCGCATTGTCGTACCTCGCCCGGATATTCGCGGCCGTGAGGCGATCTTGAGGCTGCATGCGCGCGCCGTGGTCCTGGGCCCCACCGTGGAGCTGGCGGTCATCGC
>JBOHTL010000034.1:0-3330 GCA_050733735.1 Gemmatimonadaceae bacterium | reverse complement strand
TGCACGAGCGCGGGATCGGTCTCGGCGAGCAGCAGATCGAAGGGCACCACGCCTTCGACGCGTTTGAACTCGAAGTCGTGGTTGTGGTACGCGAACGTCAGCCCGCGCGCCTTCGCGCGTTCCCCAGCGCGATTGAAGTCGGCGGCGACGCGACGCCACCCGTCCGCGGTTCCGCGCATGTTCTCGGGGAGCCATGGAATGGTGACGTAGCGATGTCCGCGGGCGAGCGCATCATCGAGGGCTCGATCCCAGTTCGGCAGTTGATCGAGACCGATGTGCGTCGACGGCGACGTCAGACGGTTCTGCTCGAGAAGCCGGCGGACCTCTTCAGGCGAGCGTCCGAAGTAACCGGCGAATTCCACTTCGCGGTATCCCATCTCCGCAAGCCGCGCGAGCGTCCCTGGCATGTCGCGCTGCATCTCCTGCCGCACCGAGTACAACTGAATTCCCACGCGGTCCAGTTTCCGTCGAGCAGCCACGCCAGCCGATGCACCGGTCTGGGATGCGCCAGAAGATCTGGAGCACGCGGCTGCCCCGGCGATCGCTCCTAGGGCAGCGATGAAATCACGACGGGTAGGCACGGCGCGTATTATGGACGCCGCGGCGCCGGTCCGAAAGACCGACCGGGGGGATCAGCCGTGAATCGCGTCGATGAAGACGAGACTCTGGCGGCGCTTCACGACCACGCGAAGCGCTTCGTAGATCCGCGGATCGAGCAGCGTGCCCACCTGCTTGCGCAGCTCCTCGACGGCCTCCTCCTGCGTCTTCGGCTCGCGATACGGTCGACGCGACGTGATGGCGTCGAACGCATCGGCGGCGGCGAGAATTCGTCCGCCGATCGAGATGCTTTCGCCGGACCGAGCATGCGGATAGCCGGTGCCATCCCAGTGCTCGTGATGGTCGCCGATGAAAACCACTGCGCGTTCGACGTGCCGCAGCGGCGTCAGGATCTCGACGCCGATGCGCACGTGATCGCGCACGTGTGCATACTCCTCGGGGTTCAGGGCGCCCGGCTTGCTGAGCACGTCGTCGCGGATGCCGATGTTCCCGACGTCGTGGAGCCGGCCCGCGATGCGAACATCCTCGACGACGTCCGGGGCCAGACCCATGTACTCGGCGACCGACGCCGCCAGCTCGGCGACGCGGGCGGAGCGCCCGCGCTGGAACACGTCGCGCGCTTCCATCGCGGTGACCAGCGTCTCGACGACCGTGATGGTGAGGTCGCGCAGATGCGCCTTCTCCTGCTCCAGCTCGCGCGTGCGGTCGGCGACTTCGTCGCGGATCTCGCGCTCCACGCGGCGCTGCGCGCGCAGCAGCGTGCGCTTGTGCAGCGCACGCTGGACCGCGTCGTACAGATGCTGCAGCTCGATCGGTTTCGTGAGGTAGTCGAGCACGCCCTGCGACATCGCCTCGGTGGCCGTCGGCGCGTCGTTCACGGCGGACAGCATGACGATGCCCAGATCGGGATCCCGTTCGAGCGCGGCGGGGACGATCTCGACGCCGGACAATCCCGGCATGCGGACGTCGCACAGCATGAGGTCGAAGCGCGAGCCCGCGAGCGTCTCCAGTGCCGCGTCGCCGGATTCGGCCGTCGCGACATCGAAACCGCGCGTGCGCAGGTACTTCGCGAGCACCAGTCTGATGGTGTCCTCGTCGTCCACCACCAGGATGCGAACGGTGGGGTCGGACGAAAGCGCGGAGGAATTGTCCACGGCGAGCGCGGTCATGCGGTTTTTCTGGTTGCGGTGGGATTCGTGTATGCCTTCGGCAGGACGAGGGCCAGCGTGGTGCCGTCGGCCTTGGAGCCCTGAACGTCGAGCCGCCCGCCGCATCCTCGCAGGAGGCTGTCGACGAGGCCGAGATCCATTTCGTCGGGAGACGACGCCCGCGCGAGGTGCTCCAGACGGTACGGGATGTCGAAATACGAGGGCGAGAGATCGGGAACGTCGCCCGTTCCGGAGTCCGTGATCTGAACGACGAGCTGCGAGTCCGGCATCTCGGCGAGGCGTACGGAGACACGGCGATTGACGGTACCGTGCGAGCGAAGCTCCGCGTGGCGCAGCGCGATGAGCAGCGCGTGCTCGAGGCCGCGGGCGTCGGCGCGAACGGGCAGGTACACCGATGACAGGTCGAGATCGAGCGCGATGCCCTGCTCACGAATCGCATAGCCGCGGAATCGCACGACCTTCTCGACCAACGAGCCGAGATCGAGGATGCCGTCCTGCGCGCGCGTATCGCGCTGGAAGTCGAGAAGATCGGACAGGACAGTGAAGGCCCGGGAGAGCTCCTGGCGCATCTGCTTCACCGCTGCGCGCTGCCCTTCGTCCTGCAGCTCTTCGACGAGCAACTGCGCGATGGCGGAAGCACCCGTGAGGGGGTTCGCGATCTGGTGCGCCATGCCGTCGATGATGCTGTCGAGCGACCGCAGCGCGTTCGCGCGCCGGCGCAATTCGGCGTCCGTGCGCGAGACGAGCGTATGCAACACTGCGGCGGCCGTGGGCAGCACGGCCTGCAGCCGCGGCCGGCCAACGACGTTGGTGGCTCGAGGAGCGTCGCCGAGGAGCAACGCCCCGACGACCCGTCCACTGGCGCGCAGCGGGACCACGAAGGCACCGGTCGATGGATCGACGCCGGGGTTGGAGCCCATCGCGAACTGCGGCTCGAGCTTCGTCGGCCAGTCGTGCAGCGCGCCGCTGTCGGCGAGGATATGGATCGTGAGCCCGTCGCGATCGCGGACGGCGAGTGCCCTCGGCAGCTGGTCGAGGACGGGCGCCAATTCCGCTAACAGAGCCGCGGCGCCGTCGCGGGTGCTCTCGGCGGAAATCAATATGCCAAGGAGCGCCGATTCGACGTCGGCTCCGACAGCGGGCTGGGGTACCAGTGACATGCCTCTGGTATCGGCATGTCACAGCAGGATTCTAGTCCTTCGCCCCCATGCTGCTGGAGGGCGATTCGCCGGCAAATTCCACGGAAACCGGCGTTTTGATGACCCTAGCATCGACTCCTCGCGCCAGGAACTGCCGGACCGCCTCGCGCCCCTTTTCGCCGTAGTCGAGAGTCCAGTCGTTTACGTACATCCCGACGAAGGTATCCGCCATGTCTCGGTCCAGACCGCGCGCGTACTGCATGGAATGGTCGAGCGCCGCACGTCTATGTCGTAGACCATACGCTATACTGGCGTGAAGATGGCGTGAAACATTCGCTATCAGCTCCTCGCCAAGATCTTTGCGGACGACGTTGCCGCCGAGGGGAAGGGGAAGCGCTGTTTGGTCATGCCACCAGGCGCCCAGGTCGACAATCAGCTTGAGGCCGCGCTGAGCGTATGTGAGC
>JBOHTL010000033.1:0-3667 GCA_050733735.1 Gemmatimonadaceae bacterium | reverse complement strand
CACGCCGTTCACCGCGACGCGCGCGCGGCCATCCTGCGGGCGAAGACGATCCGCGATGTCCAGGCCGCACAGGATCTTGAGACGCGAGACCAGGGACGCCGCGACGGCCCGCGGCAGCGTGCGCACTTTTCTGAGCACCCCGTCCACGCGATGCCGCACCACGATGCCACGCTCTTCGGGCTCGATGTGAATGTCGCTGGCACGGGCGGCGATCCCTTCGGCAAGCAGATCGTCGACGAGCCGCGTGATCGACGCCATCTCCGAGGCGTCGTCAGGAGACAGCGGCGCGGCTTCGACGTCGACGGTGAGATGCTGAACGTCCGCGCCCGGCGTCGGCGACTGCTCGTCCCGGTAGACCGTGTCCAGGGCGCGGGCGAGCATGATCGGACTGGCCAGTGACAGTCGAACGGTCTTGCCGGTCGCGAAGGCGATGGCGCGTTCACAGTCGAGGTTGAGCGGATCCGCGGTCGCCACCTCGAGCGAGCCGTCGGCGGCGCGCACCGCGACCACACGGAACCGCCGCGCCCATCGCTCGGGGAGCAGGTCGCGCGCATTGCCGGTCGTGCCGCGCAGATCCGCGACGGAAGTGCCAAGGTGCTGCGACGCCAGCGTCAGGACGCGATCATCCGAGAGGAGCCCGGACTGCACGACGGCCTCCCACAACGGCCGGCCATCCGCAGCCAGCTCGGCGACGGGTTCCTGACCCAGCACTCCCGCGAGCAGAGGCCGCAGCCAGCGCTCGCTCGACCACGCGGAATCCACCATGCGCGGACGATGCGCATGGACCGCTCATCGTGCGTGGCCATTCGAACGCGAACAGGAGTGAAACGCTACAGGATGCTCCAGAACGCCCGATTCACGTCCACGGAAAAGACCCAGGTGCCGGGCTTCAGCCCGCGCGACAGATCGAAACGGATCAGATCGAAGGCAGTGATGAGCGAAAGGCCGAACGAGGGGTAGAATCCGCTGGCGACGGGTCGCAGCGGATCGGCAAGCGGCGCTGGCGATGCCGTGCGCACCAGCCGCGTTGTGTCAGCGACGCGTTGCACGTAGACGCCCGTCAGGTGCGGAGCCAGCGTGGCGGTTCCAGGAGAACGTCCGAAGCGCCCGAGGCTGATCGCGACGAACGGAACGGGCAGATGAAGCTCGAAGGTCTGGGACACCGCGCGATTGCCGACGAGCTGGTGGAAGCGATATCCCGGGCTACTCACCGGTCCGCCGAGAAAAACGAGATCCTGCGCGAGCAGCTCGTCCCCACCGATCGTCGCCGCCAGGAACGTGCGCGACCGAAGCGATGTGCCATCGAAGGGCCGATCGATTTCCAGCGCCAGCGCCGGTCGGATGGACCAGGTCGATACGCATGGGCTCTCTCCGCACGCTCGCAGCGGATCGTCGTCCGTGACCGTGCCGCGCAATGCGCCGCGCAATCGGTATTCCGTGCCGAACCAGCCGAGGGACGTCGCGCGATCCACGCGCAGCGCGCTGCGCCACAGCGATACCGGCGCGGCGGGTACTGGCGGGTCGAACCGTCCAGACGCCGGTGCCGCGTGAATCTCGAGCGCGTGGTGCATCTCGCGACTGACGTCGAGAGACCACCGAAAGCCGCCACGCATCGTCGCGACACCGATCCCGCCGCGCGCCGCATGATATGGATTCGTGTAGTCGCTCGCTGCCTCCTGGGCGGCGAGGCTGTTGACGATCCCCGATCGCTCCGGTTGGTCGGAGACGTCGGCGAAGTCGTTCGCGTAGTACGCGCGAAACGCGTTTCCGGCGGCGGTCTGCCAACTCAGCTCGAGCTCGCCTTTTGGTTCGTGATCTTCGAGTCCATACCGGCCGCGGGTGCTCACGCCCCAGCCGCGCCCAAGCTGCCAGGACAGGCCTGCCCCGAACGCGAGCCCTTCGACGCGGTTGAATCGCACGAAATCGCTGAGCCGGCGCGCCGCCAGTGCGGAACCCCGTGCCCGACGCAGCGCCTGCTCGCGTACGAGCCCGCGCACCTCCGCCTGCACGCGGCGGATCTCCTCTGCGGTGACCGCGCGGATCTCGGGCGGCAGCGAGTCCATGATCTCCCCGGTCGGCCACACATGGCTGCGTCGCACGTCGGCGGGAGCGGTCACGATTTCGGGACCGGCGAAGAAGGAAAGCGGCACTCCGGTGTTGAGCTGGTAGTCGCCGATCTCCCATCGACCGCGGATGATTCCACGCGCCGGATAATCGAGCCACGTTGCCGTGCGTCGGATCTCGATCTCCTGCCGGCGGGGCAACCAGAAGCGTCCACCGACGATGCCATTCTCGAGCACCACGAAGAGATCCTCGAGCTGCCGGTCGAGGAAGGCGGCCCGCGTGAAGCTCAGCGCCATGCGCACCACTTGCGCGTCGTCGCGGTCGAGGTACACCGCCCCGATCACGCGAGGCTCGCGGTCATCCTTCGGCCGTACCTTCACCTCGTACACGCTGATGGCGCGGCCGGGGAGCGTGATGCGGAGCGAGTCGGTGAGCGCGAAGTCGTACTGCCCCAGACCCGGCGGCGACAGCGGATGGGGCACGTCCTGCACCTCGTCGCCGTCGCCGAGCCGGATGATCGCCGGGAAGTTGTTCTGCACGATGCCCAGGTGGTCCCGGTGGTACGCGATGTCCGTCGGCAGCAGCGTGGTGTCGCGGCGGCCCACGATGCGCTGCTTGCTCAGATTCGGCGCCCGCCAGTACACTTCCAGCGCGAGCTCGTCAGCCTTCACCACTCGCGGCGGTTCCCGAAAGCCTTCCCCCAGTTGCGCGAGAAAGGTGAGATATCCATGCGCGGTGGCCCGGTAGTCGACGAGACCGCTGTCTGTGAGCTGCCGCGCCCGAAGCGCGGTAGCGTCCCGCACCAGCGTCAGCACGCGTGGGTCGTTCCACTGCTGCGCGTGGGCGGTCGCGGCACTCAGAGCGAGCAGCGCTGACGCAAGGCGTCTCATGATCCCAAGCTATTCATGCTGATTCCGGTTTGGCGAGAAATCCCCTTCGATCTCGAGACGCCCGTCGCGGCGTTCGCGCGGCTGCGTCGCGGTCCCTTCGCGTTCCTGCTGGAATCGTCGCCCGCTGGGAGCGAGACGTGGTCGCGGTTCACCTACTTCGGCACCGAACCGCGCGCCGCCTGGCGCCTGAAAGACGGCGTGGTGCACGAATGGAAGCCGGACGGCAGGGGATGGCGCGACGAGCGTCGGCCCGCGGACCCGCTGGCGGATCTCGAAGCGCTGCTGGTGCGCGATCGCGCGGCCGTGGATCCCGCTCTTGCGAGGCGGTGCGGCGGCTTCTGGGGAGGGGCTGTCGGCTACTTCGGCTACGACGTGGTGCGTCACATCGAGCGGCTTCCCGATCCCCCGAAGGACGTGATCGGCGCTCCGGACGCGCTGTACGTCCTGACGCGCGTGCTGGTCGTCGTCGACAATCTGCGCTCGCGCGCGATCCTGGTGGCGTCGGTTCCCGTTCCGGATGGCGCGCCGGACGCGGAGCGTCGACACCTGATGCAGCAGGCGGAAGGTGACCTCGACGACGCCGTGACGCGCGTGCAGGGACCGCCGGCCCTCGCGCCGCTGGTCACCGACGAGCACGCGCCTCCGGCGCCTGGACGGTCGATGACGCCGCGAGAGGTATTCGAAGACGGCGTGCAACGCATCAAGGACTACAT
>JBOHTL010000032.1:0-6073 GCA_050733735.1 Gemmatimonadaceae bacterium | reverse complement strand
CTACCAGGCAGCATCGGACGCGCTGCCGTTGCAGGATGCGTTCGCCGTGTTGTTCTTCGTGTCGGTGGGAATGCTCTTCGATCCCCAGGTGCTGGTGGAGCAGCCGCTGCACGTGCTCTGGCTGGTGTTGATCATCATGATCGGCAAGTCGCTCGCGGCGTTCGGGATCATGATGCTGTTCCGGAAGCCCGTCCGCACGGCGCTGCTCATCTCCGCCAGTCTCGCGCAGATCGGCGAGTTCTCATTCATCCTCGCCGGGCTCGGTATCACGCTCGGCCTGCTGCCCGCCGAAGCGAACAGCCTGATTCTCGCCGCCGCGCTGCTGACGATCACGCTCAATCCCGTGGCGTTCAGTGCCATCCCCGTGATCGAACGCTGGCTGCAGCGCCGGCCGAGGCTGATGGCGAGACTCGAGTCCGCGCGCACGGAGGGCGATACGTCGCCGGCCGACGCGCAGACGGCATCGATGAGGGATCACGTCGTGCTGGTCGGGTTTGGCCGTGTCGGCCGCCGGATCGGCTACGCATTGGAACGCGCCGGCATCCCGTATGTCGCCGTCGAGCGCGATCAGAATACGGTGGAAGCGCTGCGCAAGCGCGGCATCCCGGCGGTCTTCGGAGACGCTGCCCGCCAGGGCATTCTCGACCACGTGCATCTCGATACGGCGAAGCTGCTCGTCATCGCGTCACCCGATCCATATCACGCGCGCGCCATCGTCGACGTGGCGAAGAGGCTCAACCCGCATGTGGAGATCGCCGCCCGCACGCACAGCGAGGCGGGCCAGAAGTTCCTGGAGGAGCGCGGCGTGGAGCGCACGTTCATGGGCGAGCGCGAGCTGGCGCTGAGCATGGCGCACCACACGCTCACGCGCATGGGTCAGACGGACGACGAGGCCGACGATACCGTCGACGCCATGCGCCGCCTGACGGCGACGAACATCAAGGCGATCGCGAACGACGACTTGGTCGGCAGGCCGACATCATCCACGTCAGTTTCGGCGACGGGAGTACCGCCAGGGAAAGGGTAAATGGGAAAGGGGTGGGATCAGGGATCATGGGACCCCGGGGAGTGGTAACGGCATGCGCAGCTCACGTTGAACGCAACGCCCATCGGAGCAAATTGCGAATGAACGGCTCGTTCACTACGGCGAGCGAGCGGTTGTTCTCGTTCGGAACGGGAACGTCGAGCCAGATCGCGGCGGAGGTGGCGATGATTGCGCCACTTCCAGCCGCAGCCCGGACAGCGACGATCACCGAATCAGGATTGCGCTGCTGGAAGTAGTCCGTCGACGTATCAAGGAGCACGCCCTCGCGGTTGGGAATGGTCAGCACCGCCTCCGCGTCCCCGGACAGACGCATGTGGTATGGCATGCCGAGCGTCACTTGGTCGACCCCCTCGAAAAGATCGCCTGCACGGAAGCATCTGGCCGAATCCTGTCGGGAGAGGGTAACCCAGCGCAGGGGCTCCGAATGGCCGCGATCCGTTGGGCGTAGCGCGGTCACTTCCATGCTGTAGGGCTCGAGGAATGCGTTCATTTCATCATGCTCGTTCGGATCCGCGCAGACCAGTGCGCGCTTGCCGGTACTGATTGAGGCGCGCACGGCCAGGGCCGCACTGGGCTCGAGGAGCATCGTCCATGTCGGGATGACGAGTGCGTCCGCACGCGAAAGAAATCTTCCCAGTTGGGCGAGGGGTGCTGGTTCCCATGGAACCAGACGACTGCCACGACCTCGTGCGATGCGCGCAAAGCCCGACAGGCGCTTCACTCACACCACGCTCATTGCCCATGCGCTTCGGAATCTGTCAGCCAGTGAGCGGGTCTCACCGCTGCGTCCCACGTACAGATACGCGCGCCGGCCATGCCTTACGCGCCAGACGTGCAGCCAGAAGCCGCGCTGGAGCAGCTGACCCTTCCGCGTAAGGATGTGCGCTTCGGCCATGCGGTAGTTGGAACGTCACGGCGTTCGCGTCAAGCATTAAGAGACGTTAACTGTGTTGCGTGGTCGCCACAGCTTATCGTATTCTTCGCCTCCCGGCCAGCACGGTCTGATCCGCTATGCAAGATGTCCATGACAGCCCATGCCCCGACGAGGATCGACACCAACGGCGATGAAGCGCACGATCGTGTACGTGGGCGGGTTCAACCTCTACTACGGGTGTCTCAAGGGCACCTCGTATCGCTGGCTGAACCTGGTGATGCTATCTGAACTTGCCCTCAGTTCACAGAACCGAATCGTCGCGGTGAAGTACTACACCGCCAGGGTAGATGCGCGCCCCGGAAACGAGGACCAGCCTGTTCGGCAGGACGCGTACTTCGTGCGCTTCGGACCACGCCTGAGGTGTCCATTCATTTTGGCCACTACTTGTCCCATCCGATCAAGATTCCGCTCGCGAGGCCGCCATTGATCGGAAGGAAAGTCGTGGAGGTAATCAGGGCCGAAGAGAAAGGATCGGACGCCAGCCAGTTCCCGGATGAGCTGATCGTCCGCGACCGCGTGGGGACGTTTCGCAAGCCGAGCGGTTGGTAGAAAAAGCAGAGGCCGCCTCTCGGCGACCTCGCACCCTGCCACCGAAGCAGCAGGGGGGGTAATGCGATCGGAAGTTATTGCCACCTCGACGGACGTCAACAGGGCACGTTTTGTTCCGTGATCCACCTCACGAAGGCGGCGAGGCAGACTTGGAGCGTGCACCCGAGGAGACAATGATTGCGCAGTCCTTAGTTATGGATTCAAACCAGAGCGGCTCGCTAGTAAAGGACATCGGGGTTTCCTTAACTATGCATGGTCAACCGTGAGATACACGTCTCAAGGACGGAAGGAGCATAGTCCGTGAAACCGGATGCGGTCCGCAAGGTGTCCGAGTCGCCGCCGCTTCGCAGCGGCGAGTACGCGGCGATCGCCGATCAGCCGCCGCGCCGCGAATCGCCGGAAGCGGACGTCGCGCTTCTGGTCGACTGGGAGAACCTCAAGTGGGGACTGCGCGAGCACTTCCGCGCCGCGCCCAACATCACGTCGCTGATCGCGGCGGCCCGGGCGCACGGCCGGCTGGTCATAGCGCGCGCGTACGCCGACTGGACGCAGCCGCAACTGGCCATCGATGCGCCCAACCTGTATCGCGCCGGCATCGAGCCGGTCTACGCGCAGGGCCGCTACAAGAGCGACGGCGCACCGGTGAAGAACAGCGCCGACGTGCGGCTGGCCGTCGACACCGTCGCCTTATGCAGCCAGCTGCCCCATGTGAAGGTCTACGTGCTGGTCACCGGCGACGGTGACCTCGTGCATCCCATCAATCACGTGCGCCTCAACGGGCATCGCGTCGTCGTGATCGCGGTCAGCGCCACGATGAGCGCACTGCTCGAGGCGACGGCGGATTCGGTGCTCCTCTATGAACGGGACGTCGAGCCGCTCGAGCCCGTGAAGATCGCCGCGCCGGAGCGCCACCGGCCGGTGAGCGACGCGATCGAGAAACTGAAGCGATGGTTGCCCTTCGTGCTGTCAGGAACGCGCGCCAAGCAGTCCTTCACGACGCTACAGGAATCGTTGCTCTCGCGCGTCGGGTTCAATGTCCGCGACTATGGCGTCAGCTTCAAGGAGCTCATGCTCGACGCGGCGAAACAAGGACTCGTGGAGATCAGCACCGAGGGAAGCATGGACTTCGCTGTTCTGCCCGGGCGTGGCGCGCTGACCACGGCCACGGAAGAGACGCAGGACGAGGCCGAGGCGCCGGTCGTTCCGTCGTCAGTCCGGTTCGATCAGCTCGAGGAGGACGACCAGCGCCGCCTGATCGAGTACGTCCTCGACCTCGAGGACACGTCGCGTTTTCTGACCGTGAAGTTCCTGGTGGAGCGGGTCTCGCACAGCAGCGTGCTGCCGATGCTCTCCGAGACCCAGCTCAAGGGACTCATGCTCGACATGATCGGCCGGCAGATGTTCGACATCTCCGAAGCGCAGGCGGTGAGTCCGCAGACCGGCGAAACATTCATCCGTCGCGAGCTGACGCTCTCGGTCGACCATCCTGCTGTCCAGCAGCACGTTCAGGTCGAATAGTAGTTTTCGCCATTCATGGGTATGGATTCAGCGCCAGGGAAAGCGCCCTTCCGGAAAAAGCTGGCGAGGCTCCCGATCGCGCCAGGTGAATGGGAGGGAGGCTGGTTCCACCTCGGCGATATTCTGGCGGTAGAAAGCCTCCGGGAAGAGCTGGGCGTCGTGCTGCTCGTGGATCCAGCAGGGGAAATTGTGATCGGCGCTGAACCGATGGATAGCCGTTCGGCGGAGGAGGTGGCCAGACGCCTGATCGGATTCATGCTCCGGCCGGCGAAACCAGCCCGGCCCTGCCGGCCGGCGGTATTACGCGTGCGCGACAGCGATCTGCGCGGCGCTCTCCGTGATCTCACGGGAGACGCATTGCCCGAGATCACGACGGCAGGCGACTTCGCCTATCTCGACACGGTTGCGGCCGACCTGAGCCAGACGCTTGCCGCCCTTCATCCGCCCCGGGAGATTCCGCCGCTCCCGGACGACGAACAGACCGGCCTGTTGTTCAAGGCTGCCGCTGTGTTCTACAACGCCAAGCCCTGGCGGGTGCTCGCAGATGAAGTTCCCGTGCGCGTCCAGATCGGCACCGAGGTGCCGCGGTTTGCCGCAGTGCTCGGAGGCGCGGGGATGACGTTTGGTCTCGCGCTCTTCCACGACACCGATGCAATGCAGACCCAGGCGAGTCTGTTCGAGGCGCAATCGATCGCGCTGACCTTCGGCGCTGAATCCGAGGTACCGCAGGAATGGCGCGCGCTGCGACGCCGCCGGAAATGGCCGATCGCTTCCCCATCCGCGTTCCCGGTGCCGCTTGCCCACGATGGCGGTGCTGCCACCACGCCGTCGCTCCTGGATCTCCGCACCCTCGAGGTCGCGCTGGCCGGAGTTGCCGGCCTCGTGGCGCGGCACAGCAAGCAGATAGAGAAAGGCCTCTCCGCCGAGTTCTCCTTCGAAGTACCGGACCGAGGGAGGACCGGCGCTCCCGAGACCGTCACCGTCAGCACGAACCACGGCGCGGCCAAGCGGCAGACGCCTGCCAATCCGGACGGACTGCCCGGACTGGACGAGATCAGCGCAATGGCGCTTTCACTCCCGGACGCGCGCGACGCGCTTGACCGGCTCGCATGGAGCTTCTTCCGTGACTCCCAGCCATCGCACGCGGAGACTCAGCGCGAGCAGGAGGCTTCAGTGATGCGGTTCTTCGACTGGGCCCTGTTCGCGGCACGCGTCCGCGGGCAAACCCTGGCGCAGCGGGCCCTCGCCGCGGCGGGGGACGAGATAGACGCGAAATCACGCGCCGTCTGTGAGCGGCTCGTGCACCCGCGCTTCGGCATGTTCCGGGTGGAGCGCGTGGAGCGAAATGCAGGTCTGGACGTTCGTGATCTGGCGACCGGCGACGTGCTGCGTGTGCGCGAACGGTCGGCGACGAGAAAGGTCAGCCCTCGCAATGCGCTGTTAGGGATGTTGCACCCCGTCAGTGACGAGGAGTTCGTCATGTCGGGCTCGATCGTGGCACTGGAAGACGCGCCCGATGTGCCTCTTCGCGCCGGCCAGGGAGCAATCGAGGACGTTCCGCCGCTGCTGGAGGCCGAGCTGTTCGGCGCTGGCGAAGACTGGATTCAGCATACCAACGCCGCTGGAGTGCGTCGGGCATACGGTGCCTTTCGAGCTGCCCTGAGCGCTACCGGGGATACGCTCCCGACTTATGAAACGCTTCAGACCCGGATCAGAAAGGCCGAGGCGCCTGGCGACATTTTCAGTGCCGTGAGCGAGGAGGTCACGTGGTGGACAGAGGCGGAGCTCGCCGTCATGCTCGGCTTTCTGATGCGCATCTGGAACCTGACCCCGCGTCCCGAGCTCGGCGAGAAGTCGCCCGACCAGATGGCGAAGCGCGGGAGGAAGCGCCGGCGATAACCACGTCACTCCTGCGAGGATGTTTTGTTTGAATCGGAGCGCAAGCTGCATGCAATGTTTGCGAAAACTCAGACGCGCAGGGCGGCGGGTGGCTCCACTCTCGAATGCTCAGTCGAGCGGTTGGGTCC
>JBOHTL010000031.1:0-5085 GCA_050733735.1 Gemmatimonadaceae bacterium | reverse complement strand
CTCCTAGCGATCTCAGCGTACATGGTCCTGCAGTTCGGGATCGGCATCTGGGTATCGCGACGGATCCGGACTGAATCGGACTACATCCTCGCCGGACGTCAGCTCGGGTACGGGCTGACCACCTTCTCCATCTTCGCGACCTGGTTCGGCGCGGAGACGATCGTCGGTTCCGCCGGGCGCGCGTACCGCGAAGGGATATCACTGGCCTCCGCGGAGCCATTCGGGTACGGATTGTGTCTGCTGCTGGCGGGTGTCGTGTTCGCGGGCCCGCTCTGGCGACGCAAGCTCACGACGCTGGCCGATCTGTACCGAGAACGCTTTTCGGTGCGCGCGGAACGGCTCGCCGCCATCGTGCTGATTCCCGGGTCGATCTACTGGGCCGCCGCGCAGATCCGCGCGTTCGGCCACGTCATCAGTGCGTCGACGTCGGCGATCGATGCGGAGGTCGCGATCGGCGTCGCGGCGGGCTTCACGATCGCGTACGCGATGTTCGGTGGCATGCTCGTGGACGCGATCACCGATGTCATCCAGGGCGTCGTGCTCCTCGTGGGACTCGCCGTCGTCTTTCTGTTCGTGCTTCCGCATCTGGGCGACGCCGCGCTCACGCCCGCGCGCGCGCCGGTGCAGCTGCTGCCACCGACCGACGAAAGCGTCTGGTCGCTGCTCGAGCGGTGGGCGATTCCCATCGGGGGTTCTGTGCTCGCCACGGAGCTCGTGGGCCGTCTGCTTGCCGCGCGTTCGGAGCATGTCGCCCGCCGTTCAGCGGTGATGGCGGCGGCGCTGTACGTCGCGATCGGGAGCATCCCACTCGTCATCGGCGTGTTCGGACCGGCGCTCGTGCCGTCGATTGCGGACGAAGAACAGCTGCTCCCGCATATCGCGCGCTCGATGCTGCCCACGATCGCCTATGCGGTGTTCGCCGGCGCGCTGATCTCCGCGATACTCTCGACCGTGGACAGCACGCTGCTGACGGCGTCGTCGCTATTGTCGCACAACCTCCTCGTGCCGGTGCTGCGAATCGCGGACGAGCGCCGCAAGGTGCTCTATGCACGCGGCGGTGTCGTGGCGTTCGGGATCGTCGCGTACGTGCTGGCGTTGCATGCGACGGGCGTGTACTCGCTCGTGGAGCAGGCGTCCTCCTTCGGCAGCGCGGGAGTGCTCGTGAGCGCATGCTTTGGCCTCTTCACCCGCTTCGGCGGTGCGACTGCCGCGATCGCGACTATGGCGCTCGGCGCGATCGCGTACCTCGTAGCGTCCGCGACGGCAGCGGAGACTCCCTTCCTGCTCTCGCTTCTGGTGGCGTTCGCGACGTATGTTCTCGTCGCCGCACTCGAACGACGCACGCGGTAAGCGGAGGGCGTATGCTGAAGGAATTCAGAACGTTCATCATGCGTGGCAACGTGCTCGACCTCGCGATCGCCGTCGTCATCGGCGCCGCCTTCGGCGGTGTCGTGAAGAGCATGGTGGACGATGTGATCATGCCGCCGATCGGTCTCGCCGTCGGCAAGGCGGACTTCTCGAATCTGTATGTGCTGCTGCGGGACGGCGCGAATGCCCCCGGTCCGTATACGTCGCTGGCGGAGGCGAAGGAAGCAGGAGCGGTGACGCTGAACTACGGGATGTTTCTGAACAGCATCATTGGCTTTTTGATCATCGCCGCCGCGGTCTTCGCGATCGTGAAGGTGGCAAACCGCGTGTCACGCGTCCCGGCTCCGCCGCCCCCCAACACGAAAGAGTGCCCGTTCTGTCGTAACGCGATTCCGCTCGCGGCGACACGTTGCGGGCACTGTACGTCGCAGCTCGACAGCGCGGCTGCCGTGGTTGCGCCGCCGGGCGTCTCGCCGGTGCGGTGAATCTAGTGCTTAGTGCTTAGTGCTTACGCTCTGGTGTGCTACGCACCAAGCACTGAGCACTACTCTCATCTCGACCGGCTGCGCTTGCGGGCGCCGCGCTTCGCTCCGCCGCGCTTCGCTGCGCCGCGGCGCGACCCGCCCTTCTTGCGCGGGACCTTCTTTCCCTTGCTGCGCGCTTCGGACAGACCGATCGCGATAGCCTGCTTGCGGCTCTTCACCTTGCCGCCTTTCCCGCCACGACCACTCCGCAGAGTGCCGCGTTTGCGCCGGCGCATCGCGCTCTCGACATCCTTGCTCGCGCCGCGACTGTACTTTCGCCCGCCCGATTTCTTCCTGCCGGTCTTCCGTGCCATGTGTCGTCCTCGGCTGAGTTCGAATGTGGACAACCGCATTTGCTTTGCCACACACGAGCGGGAGCATCGAAAGCCAGCGACACCACGCACACATCGACGTGCAGGAAACAGCGTCGAAGAGTGAGCGCGGGGTGAAACGTGCGAACATCATCACGACATCGCGCGAACGTCGAGATCGATGCGCGAAAAAACTAACCACCGTCCAGGTCGAAGAATTCGGTTTCTTTTCTGGATTGCGCGAGCATTCGCACGTGCGCATTATGCTCCCGCGATTCGATCACACGGTTTGCGATCGGAACGTGGTTGTTCGACAAGGCTGCGCGAGTGGTCGTCGAACGATCTCTCATCGGGAGTTTGACCCCGATGGGACGGCTGCGGGGTCGCTGGTCGCAGCTAGTAGCTCCACTCGAGAAAAAAACTGAACGGAGCACTCGGGTCGTACCGTGCGGCCTGAGGGAGGGAAGTCAGCCGGGCCGTGCACGACATGGCGTCAAACCGATGACTGAATCCCGCCAGCGGGGAGAGCCCCTTGGGATCTGCGTGCAGATCACAAGGGGCTCTTCATTTGTGGCCGACAGGCCACGGCTTTGAATCGGTCAAACCTTCAAGACGTCTTTCGGGCCGATCCCTCTCAGCATCTGGTTCGCGATCTCCCTGTCTTCCTGCGTCACGATATCCTCGCCCTGGGCGAGTCGATACGAAGCGAGCACCTCATCGCACAACTCACGCAGACGATTGCGCGTGCGGCGGTCTCTGGAGCTGCGACGCGGCATTTGCGGCGCGCGGCTGACGAACTGAAAGGTCGAAGCGGTCATTGGTTTCGAATCGGAGAAGGTGATTTCGGGAACCTCGCCTTGCCGACTCCGCCATAAAGCAGGGAGCGGGCCAAAACGTGTGGCCCGCATTTCGCCCTTCTGCCCGTCATGTTGCGGACACGTGCATTGCATCTCGCCGCTCTGACCCTCGCACTCGCAGGTTGCGGCGGCGACACACAGACGGAATCAGCGGAAGGCGAAGTCTCGCGCTCGTGGAATCCCCTCGAGGTCCAGAAGGTCGGCGACATACCGGCCGCGACCATTCGGGGCGAAATCGAGCGACAACTGAAGACCAAACCGGCGCATGCGACCGACGAGCAATGGTCTCACGTTCGGACGCTTTACAAGAACTATCAGAATGCCCCGCTCTGGCTGGACGACGACGGCATGATCGAGAACCGGGCAGACGCCCTCGTCGTCGCACTCGTCAATGCGACGACTGACGCCATTCGGATCGACGAGTATCCGTTGTTTCAGCTCGCCGCGGCGCTGGATACGCTGCGCCGGGACGACGACGGGGCGACCGCCCGGCAGTACAGCACGGCGGATCTTCTCCTCAGCATCGCCTACGTCGCGCTCGCCGAGGACTATCTCACCGGCCAGATCGACCCCAGGTCGGTTGCGCAGGCCTGGCACATCGACGTCAAGGAAGAGGAAGTGGACAGCGCTCTGGCTCGTTCGCTTCGCGAGGACAAGCTCGCCGAAGCGATGGAGCGGATGCGTCCGCAGGATGAGGACTACGACATGCTGCGCCGCAAGCTCGGCGACTATCGCAAGATCGCTTCAGCCGGCGGTTGCGCCACGGTTGCGGCCGGGAAGCCGCTGAAGCGCGGCGATCGTGAGAACCCGGCACGACTGCAGGCGCTTCGCAACCGGTTGCAGGCGGAAGGCATCGCGGTCGCCGCCGACAGCGCCGCGGGCGTCTTCGACCAGGCACTCGCCGCGGGCATCGCGCGATTTCAGGCGCGCCACGGAATCGTCGTCGACAGCATGCTCGGCACCGAGACGCTCGACGCGATGAACGTCCCCGCGGCGTTTCGCCTTGCGCAGATCGCCGCCAATCTGGAGCGGTATCGCTGGCTGCCGCGCACCCTGGGCAACCGGTACGTCTTCGTGAACGTGCCGGCGTTCAAGCTCCAGGGCTACGAGAACGGCAAGAAGACCATCGAGATGAAAGTGATCGTGGGCGCCGAGTACGATGGACGCTCGACGCCGGTGTTCAGCGACCGTATGGAGTTCGTGGTCTTCCGGCCGTACTGGAATGTCACCGACAACATCGCGCAGAACGAGCTGTTCCCGAAGTTCGCGCGCACTGGCATGCCCGCGGACTACGAGACATACAGCGAGAACGGCGTGACGCGACTGCGTCAGAAGCCTGGCCCAAAGAACTCACTCGGCCTCGTGAAGTTCATGTTCCCGAACGATTTCAACATCTATCTGCACGACACGCCCCAGGACAATCTCTTCAAGGAAGACATCCGGGCGTTCAGTCACGGGTGCATCCGCGTTGAGAAACCCGAGGAGCTCGCGCAGTGGGTGCTCGGTTGGGATCGTGCTCGCGTCGAGCAGGCAATGCAGAGCGGGTCGAACAACCGGCATGTGAAGCTGCCTCAGAGCATCCCGGTGTACATCACGTACATGACCACCTTCGTCCGCGACGGGCATCTCTGGTTCGCGAACGATCTATACAATCGCGACCAGCAGCTCGCCAAAGCGGTGTGGGGCGGGGCGGTGCCGTCCGGAGAGGCAGTGCGTGCCGTCGCCGCGCTTCGCAAGCTCACCGATTAACTGCTGGACATCGCGACCGACGGGGAGACGCGGAAACAACGCGGAGACCGCAGAAGAAACGCTGAACAACGGTGATGTGGGGCCACACCACGATATCAACGCCCGGCCCTATTTCTCTTCGCAGTTCGGCGTCGTTTCCGCGTCCTCCGCGCTGTTTCAGCGTCGACCCATCGGTCGCGATCTCTAGTAGTTTGCCGGCATGGAATTTTGCTTCATCGCGATCACGCCTCCCGACTGGCTCACGGAGTTCACGGACTGGGAGAAGCCACTCGCCTC
>JBOHTL010000030.1:0-9370 GCA_050733735.1 Gemmatimonadaceae bacterium | reverse complement strand
CGTTCGGGGCTGTCGCGCCTTCGGCTGAGACGTGACAGCGCGCGCGCCGACAGCGCCGGCGGGGCTCCGCTCCCGGCCGATGTGCCGGGCGCGATCCTGCGCGCCTATGGCGACACTCTGTCGCCGTTGCTCGCGGGCGTGCGCACTCCGGACATACCCGTGCTTCTCTTCTCGAGCCGCATCTACGTCGCGCCGCGCGACCTGAGCGCCGGCGAAGCGGTCATCCGGTACGCTCCTGAATCCAGATTGCGTCTCGCCGGCTACATGTGGCCCGAGGTCCCTGCTCGTGTCGCCGGTTCACCCTACCTCTGGACCGAAGAAGTCGGCCGCGGCCGGGTCATCGGATTTGCCGGCGATCCGAATTTCCGGGATATGTGGCGGGGGCTGTTGCCCATTTTCGCGAATGCGGTTTTCCTGGGCGGGAGCTTCTAGGAAAAGCGTTCTCGGCCCCGCGTCGACAAGGAATGATGCGACGCGGGTGCGTTCTCGGCGCGCCTTCGGTGCGGTGAGCCTGCAACGACAAGCGCTTACACACCAGCGCGCGAAGCGCGCTGCCGAGAACGTACGGCGCGCGTATTCTGTAAGTGCACGCGCGCCGGCCGAGAACGTAGTTAATCCGTCCGCATCACTTCGGTTGGACTGATCCGCGCTGCGCGTAAAGCCGGAATCAGGGTCGCGACCACCGCGGGAAGAATCAGCACGAGCGGTACGGCCGCGAACGTCATTGGATCGCGCGCATCGACTTCGTAGAGCAGCGATGCGAGGACGCGACTGAACGCCCAGGCTGCGCCCAGACCGGCGACAATGCCGATGCCGACGGTACCGATCATCTCGCGCGACACGAGCGAGACGAGATCGCCGCCGCGAGCACCCAGCGCGGCCCGGATGCCGAATTCGCGCGTGCGCTGCGCGACACCATACGACACGACCGCGTAGACGCCAAGCGCGGCCAGCGCCAGCGCGAGCCCGCCGAACAGCCCGATGAGGATCGTGTTCGTGCGTCGAGGCGCGACCGATGCGCCGACGACGTCCTCCATCATGCGCGCGTTGTAGAACGGCTGCGACGGCGCCGCCGACCGCAGCGCCTCCTGGAGCCGCGATATCAGCGTCGCGGGCGGCAAGCCTCCGCGAACCACCATCGCGAAATTGCTTGGTGCGTCGCGATACGCCGAGTAATACAACTGCGGAGTCGGGTCCGTCTCCATGTTGCGTTCACGCACGTCGGTGACGACACCGATGACGGCGATCGGCGGTCCATCGGCACCAAAAGAGATCCTCCGTCCGATGGGATCGAGTCCCGGCCACCAGTTGTCCGCTGCCCCCTGGCTGATCACCACAACCTCGGGCGCGAGGCTGTCATCGGCAGGGGTAAACAGTCGACCGCGCAACAACCGTATCCCGAGTGCCTGGAAGTATCCTTCGGTCGCTATCAGCTGCCGACCCATCTGGCGTTCCCCCGGCGAGGTCGGCGAATCGTGGATGGTCATCCCCACCGAGATCCCGCCGCCTCCACGCAACGGGAGGTCGTTCACGACCCCCGCAGCCAGGATTCCCGGCGCAGCGGAGAGGCGGACGATCGCTTGGCGGATGGCCCGCAGCCGCTCCGTTTTCGGAGTACCACGCGGAAACGACGTCTCGATCGTCGCGACCTGTTCGGTGTTCATCCCGGTCTCTTCGGACATCAGTCGGTCAAAGCTGCGCAGCATGAGGCCTGCCCCCACTAGGAGCAGCACCGTGAGCGATACCTCCGCCGCGACGAGCACACGCCGCACGCGTCCCAATCCTCCGGCAGTGGCACCATGCCCGGCTCCCGTCTTGATCGCGTTGCTCGCGTCGCCGCGAGTCGCGCCGAACGCGGGCCAGAGCCCGAACAGGAGGCTCGTGATTGCGCCAAGTGCCACGGCGAACCAGAGAACGCGGTGATCCAGCTGCGCAGGCGCAACACCCGCGAGCGCCGCGGGCAGCATCGCGCGCAGCACCTTCAGCAGCGCGGGTGCGAGGAGCAGGCCGACGGCGACGCCGACCAGTGAAAGAAGGGCGCTTTCCACGAATAACTGTCGCACGATGCGGCGGCGGCTCGCTCCGAGAACCCCGCGCACGGCAATCTCGCGCCGCCGCACGGCGGAATCGGAGAGGAGTAAATTGGCGACATTGGCGCAGCCGATCAGGAGCAGAAGCCCGGTGGCGCCGAGAAGCACCAGGAACGCGCGGCGATGGTTGCCCAGAAGCTGTTGCTGCATCGGAACGGCAAGTCCCGCCTTCCGCGCGCCAGTGATCCACTCGTCCAGATTATCGCGCTTCTCGCCCTCCGCCGGCGCGACGACACGCTGCCATCCCGCGAGAACCGCCGCCATGGCGGTCTGGCGCGTGATCTCCGGACGAGCACGTGCGATGACGCGGGTGGGCAGAAAGCCGCGGAAGGCGGCGAAGGTCTCGAAAGTGTTCGGCACCGTCATCGGAACCCATAGGTCGCTGTCTTCAGGGAAGTCGAATCCCTCCGGCATGATGCCGACGACCGTGTACTGCTTGTTGTGGAGGCGAATCCCGCGCCCCACCATGTCCGCGCCACCGAACTGCGTTTGCCACAGCGCGTGCGAGAGCACGACCGCGAGGGGTCCATTCGGCCTTCCTTCATCGCGGCTGAACGTGCGACCGTGTCGCGGACGCACTCCGAGCGTGTTGAAGAAGGCGCTCGTCACGACGCCGACTTTCACCCGCAGGGGACGCTCGTCGTCCATCAGGTTCATGCCACCCGCGGCATACGCCGCGGCCTGACCGAAGATGTCGCGCATCTCTGCGACGTCGGTGACGTACAGGGACCGCCCAGCCGTTCGGTCGAATTCCTGCCCGGCGTCGAACGGCACACCCACCGCAGGCAGAGCGTACAGCTCGTGTGGACGAGAAAATGGCAGCGGACGCAGCATGGCCGCATCGACTGCGCTGAACACGGCCGTGGTTGCGCCGATGCCGAGTGCCAGCACGGCGATGACCGGGACGCTCAGCCCCGGACGTTTGTGCAACCGACGCGCGGCGAAACGAACGTCCTGGATCAGCTGATCGAGATTCCTGAATCCCCACATATCGCGGCTGACCTCCGTCATGCTGGAGACATTCCCGAAGCGGCGGCGTGACGCATGGGCAGCGTCGCCGGCGCTCATTCCACCTTCGCGCAGCGACTCCGCGCGCAGCTCCAGATGCAGACGCATCTCCTCCTCGAGATCCGCGGCGTATCGGTCGCGCCAGAGCAGGTACCAGACTCGCCGCAGAAAGGCCGACATCGGCATGCGTCTACGTGGGCTGCAGGATCAGATCGATCGCGCGAGAGACGCGCTGATACGACGCCAGCTCGCTCGCGAGGTGCTTCTTTCCCGCCGACGTGAGCCGATAGTAGCGCGCGCGGCGGTTCTCCTTCGTCTTCCCCCAGTCGGCGGAGACCCAGCCCTTCATGAGCATCCGCTGCAGCGCGGGGTACAGCGAGCCTTCCTCCACCTGCAGGACGTCGGCCGAGTTGCGCTGGATCGTCTCCGCGATCTCGAACCCGTGGAGCTCCGCGCGCCGTTCGAGGACGCGAAGGATCAACATGTCGAGCGTTCCTGGCGGAATCGGTTCGCGCATTCTGCCTCCGGGCTGACATAGGCAGTCTATGTCAGTAGACCCACGCTGCGCAAGACGGTTTCCCACTGGCGAACACTGGGTGGGACCACAGAGGACACTGAGGAACACCGGATCTTTACTGAAAAGACCTTCGTGCCCCTCTGTGTCCTCTGTGGTTTCACCCTGTCATTGCGAGGTGGACTCCACTGCCTCGGTTGCGGCAGTCCACTCGGCGAAGGCCCGCTCCACCTCTGCCTTTAGCTGCTCGAGCTCCTTCCCGAGCCGCGCCGCGTGGGCGGCACCGTCCGGCCGCGTGTACAGCTCAGGATCCTTCAGCGCGTCCGTGACCTCCGCAATCCGGGCTTCCAGTGACGCGATGCGTGATTCGGCCTGCTCCACTTCGCGCTGCGCCGCGCGCTGCTGGCGGCGAACGTCCTTCGACGAGGGGGGCTCGGCTTCCTTCTTCCTCGCGAGCTTCTGCCGCGCGTGCACCTTTCGCAGCGACGCTTCCTCCGCGGCCCGAACCGACGCCGCGTACTCGCGCTCCGCGCTCACCTCTTCCCATTCCGCGAAGCCTCCGGCGAACTCCGTGATGTGCCGCTCGTGCAGCACCCACACCTTCGTCGTCAGCGCGCGCAGCAGCTCGCGGTCGTGACTCACCAGCATCACCGTGCCGTCGTAGCGGTCGATCGCGTCCTCCAGCGCCTCGATGGATTCCACGTCCAGATGGTTCGTCGGCTCGTCGAGGACCAGCAGGTTGGCGCGTGAGAGCATCAGCATCGCCAGCGCCACCCGCGCGCGCTCTCCTCCAGACAGGTTGTCCGCGCGTCGCTGCGCTTCGTCGCCGGAGAACCCGAAGCGGCCGAGATGTCCCTGCACCAGGCGACGGTCCCATGTCGGACGCAGATCGTTGATGATGTCGTACAGCGACTTTCCCATCGGCACCTGGGACAGATCCTGGCGATAGAAACCGGCCGTGATCGACCCGCCCAGCCTGAGCTCACCCGACGCCATGGGATGCTCGCCGAACAGCGCGCGGAGAAGCGTCGACTTCCCCGCCCCGTTTGGACCCACGAATCCGAGCACGTCGCCGCGCATCACAGTGCCGGTGAACTTCTCGACGAGCACCCTGTCGTCCACGCGGACCGCCGCATTGACCGCCGAAGCCACCCGATCACCTCCGCGCTCGGCGACCTCGAATCGCAGCGCCATCGCGTCGTCGTCCTCCGCGATCGGGGCGCTGAGACGCGGCATGCGCTCGAGCCGCTTTCGCCGACCCTTCGCCTGCCGGCTGTTCTGCCCCGCGATGTTCCGCGCGATGTAATCGCTCTCCGCCGCGACCTTCCGCTGCTGCTGCTCGAACTGCCGCTGCGCGGTGAGGCGGCGCTCGGAGCGCTGGGCCACGAACGCCTGATAGCCACCGCCGTACGGGAAGGCGGTCCCGCCTTCGAAATGCAGCACATGGTCGACGGTCGCATCGAGAAAGGCGCGGTCGTGGCTCACGAGCAGCACGGTCTTGTCGATCGTCTTCAGATACTCTTCCAGCCAGCGCGTCGTCTCGAGGTCCAGGTGGTTGGTCGGCTCGTCGAGCAGCAGCACGTCGGCTGAGCTCACGAGCTGGCGCGCGAGGCCGAGGCGGCCGCGTTCGCCACCGCTCAACGTGCTCACGCTGGTGACGCGCGCGCGCTCGGGATCGAAGCCGAGACCGTGGAGCACGGCATCGATCCGTGACGTCACGGCATAGCCACCCTCATGCTCGAAACGCTCGAGGTCCCTTCCATACCGTTGCATGGCCGCGTCGGACGCGTCGTCCGCCAGCGCAGCAGCCTGACTCGCCAGCGACTGTTCCAGCGCGAGAAGTTCCGCTAATTCTCCGGCGGCGGCTTCCCACACGGTCGTTGCGTCGCCAAAATTCCTGTGCTGCTCGAGCAGCGAAACGCGCAGCGCCGCCTGACGAGCGATCACGCCGCGCGTGGGTTGCATCTCGCCGGTCAGCAGCTTGAACAGCGTCGTTTTTCCGGTACCGTTCCTGCCTACAATTCCCCAACGTTCGCGCGCCGCGACCGTAAAGGTGATGTTGGAGACAAGCGTCGTCGCGCCGAAATCGACGCCGATGTTGGAAAATGAGAGTTGCGTCATGATGTCGGCGCCGGATGCTCGCGTCGAGTCAACGCGTCCGCGCGGAAGCACGTAGTCTAAGCAATCGCCTGCCTACCAGAATAATCCTCGAGTACGCCGCAGAATGAACACGATGACGTCAGTGCCAGCGCGGGATCGCGACAACCAGTCCGCGCCGAAGACCGCTTCCGCCGCTCCTTCGCGTGCGCGCGGCGAGCGATCCGCGCAGGACGGCATTCGGATCGTCGTCAAGACGGCCGGTGGCGTTGCCTTGCTGCCGTTGACGGATATCGAATGTCTCGAGGCCGAGGGCAATCTCGTCGTCGTACATACCGTGACTGGCGATCGGCACCGCATCCGCGAGTCGTTGTCCCACATGTTCGATCAGCTGCGCGGCCGGGGATTCATCCGCGTGCACCGGGGCACAATCGTGAGCGCCAGTGCCATCGTCGGCGTCGAGAAGGGACGCTATCGCAAGGCGTATTGCGTGCTTCGCAGCGCCGGGCGGTTCGAAATCGGCCGGGTGGAGTTCCAGCGCCTTCGCCCGCTCTGGCAGACGGGTGTCCTGGATCTGAATGCTCTTTCAGCCGGACTGACGCTCGTGACGCCCACGCCCTGACCGGGGGGGGGGGGGGGGCCCGGGGCACGTCTCATTCGGTTTCGCTATTGGCCGCGTTCACGTTCCTGAAAGTATGCTGGGACGAAACGTCACGATCGCGTTCCGGACGGTCCCATGGGCGGCGCCAGGTGTTTGGGGGCTTGCGTTTAGTTAATGAACGTTAACTTTTCGCCGAGTTGATCCGCCGCGGGCGACGGTTCCGGCCTCCGTCCGCCTTTGTCTCTACCCTCCACTCGACTACGGCCATGGCCAAGAAGACCCGCAGGACCGCTCGGAAGAAGACCGGAAGGACCGGGGCCTCTCTCCGCAACGACAGCATTCCACGCTCGCTGCTCGCCCGCGAGCTGCAAAAGCGCATCACCCAACTCGGCCTGTCGCGCAACGACGCGGCCATCGCGGTCGGCGACGCTGCGTCGCAGATGTCGCGTCTCATGACCGGCCACATCACCGATTTTTCGGCGGACCGCCTGGTCAAGATGCTGCTCCGGCTGGGCTCCGATGTCAACATCACCGTCCGGCACGGCTCGAACGCGAAGAAGCGTGGCAAGGTCCGCGTCAAGACCGCGTGAGTTGATGTAGCCCTCGTTTCCTTCCGTGCTGGACCCCGAACCGCTTCCGATCCTCGTCGTGCGCCGGGGGCCGCTCTCGTTGCGTGCCCTCGGTGCGCTGGAGCACGATCCACGCGTCGAGCTGTACTTCGCTGACGAGCTCACCCCGGACTGGGCTTCGTTCGCAAAGCGCGCCGCGGCTGTCGTCGTCGTGACCGAGCGCGATCCCTTCAGCGCCCTCGGTTACGTGGTGACCGCGGAGGTGCGTTGTCCCATCGTCGTCGCGATGTCGCGTCGTTTCCGCGCCGAGTGCAGGGATCTCGTCGAGGCGGGCGCCGCCGTGTGCGTCACCACGCCGTTCACCCAGGGGGACGTCGATCGGCTTCTCCCGATCATCGCGCTGCACGCGGCCCCGATGCACATCGATGGCACGCTGCGTCTGCTGCTCGATCCCATCAGCCGGGTGGCCAGGTACCGCGACAAGGTCGTTCGGCTCAGTCTGCGCGAGTTCGCCCTGCTCCACTGTCTCAGCTCGCAGCGGGGACGTCCCGTACCCGCGGAAACGCTCATGACGTACGTCTGGGGCGATACCGATGTGCGCGACGGGACGCGCAAGATTCTGGACGTCTACATCTTCCAGCTGAGAAAGAAGCTGAAGAACATCGGCCTGAACGGCGCGATCTCGACCGTTCGCGGCTTCGGATACTCTCTCTCGCCGATCAGCACCGCGCACGACAACTGATGCGCGTTCAGGGCCTTCAGGACAGCGGGCGCTTGCTGACGGTCGACGTCGCGGCGGTGTCCGCAGGCACCGGGACTGCGATCGTGAACGTGAACGGCAGCTCCACGAGCTGACGCACCTTCACCGCGCCGATTCGCGCTGGAGAGAACACCATTCCTGGCAGAGCCGTGCGCACCGACTCGCTGAACCCCGGATGCGACGAGACGACGACCACGAACGATCGCGGGTCCGCGCGTCCGGTGGTGTCGACGACGAACTGCACGATGGCCTGCCCTTCCACGCGCTGCTCGAGCAGCTCGACAGGATAGCGCGGAGCAGCGCTCTCGGGCAGCCGCGCAGCCACAGTATCCACATCGATGATCGTGAAGACGCTGTCGGCGCCGACGATGGCGACCTGCTCGCGGGACGACGTCGTGTCTTCTCCGGTGTTCCCTCGCGGCCTCCCGTCGGCCGGCAGTGCTTCGAGCTCGACTCCGGACGATTCCACGGCGACGCCCTGCCCGGAACCGTCGCCCTGCGGTGCCAGCTCGACGTACCGGATCGTCTCAACTGACGCAGCCTGCGCTGGCCTGCTGTTTGGCGGTGGGAGATACCATACCCGCTCGTCCGTGTCGGTAATGGGCGGGTTTACCGAGGGGTGCGTCACGATGACCCAGGCGCCAATGACCAGGACATGCGTGAACGTGCTCAAGGCCGCGGTCGCGGGGGCGGTCGCAGAGGCTTCCGGCTTCCAGAACTTCAGCTCTATCTTGGCCATGGTGACGACGACGCCGTCTACCTTATATAAGATCTTCCCCGCACTACGCAATCTGTGGCCGTAAGTTCCGTCCAATGCGTGCGTTAGCTGCCTTCCTGGTAATCGTTTCCTCCGGCTGTGGCTGGCAATCCAGGCCGGCGCCGGGGGCGGCCGGCCCCATGACGCAGAGCTGCAGCTTTGCTTCTGAGGATTCAGCCTGGCTCGTACGCGCGATGTCGAACTGGACCCAGGTCGGGGAAAAACTGCTGCGCGTGGAATCGCGCCCCTTTCCGCCCTTCATCCTGTTCGACGACAAGTGCGTGTACCAGGTCAACCCCGGCGAACGGTGGAACGTCACGGCGGACCCCCACGGTGGCTCGGTGCGTCTTCCGAACGGCCGGGCCATCGCCCCCATCGGTGTGGCCATTACCTCACCGACCGTCGATGATACGGGTGTTTTCCTGGCAATCGCCCTGCCGGATGCGTGGCGGGCGGACCCCCGATACAGCGCCTTCGAGACCCGGTCCGGATGGGAGCGATATCTGGTCGGCGCCTTCGCGCACGAGATGACGCACGCGCGGATGCTCGAGTATCTGCTGCCGCGCCTCCGTGCCCTCGAGGCGGCGATCTATCCGGACACCGTCGAGGACAACGCGATCCAGCACCGCTTCGGCCACGATCGCGATTTCGCGCAGTCGATCCGGGCGGAGACAGAGCTGCTCTTCCGCGCGACCGTGACACCGACCACCTCGACGCGAATACGGTACGCGCGCGAAGCACAGGAGCTGATGCGGGCGCGCTGGAATCGATACTACGTGGGCGATTTCCAGTCGTGGCTGGAGCTGGAGCAGGTGTTTCTGGATCTCGAGGGGGTCGCGCAGTGGGTCGCGTTCCACGTGCGCTACGGCGAAGACGTCGGGATATCGCGCGCTCCGGGGAGTACCTTCGAGCGCGTCCTCGACCGCTTCAGAGATGCCGGCGAGGTGTGGTCCGAGGATCAGGGCCTGCTGCTG
>JBOHTL010000029.1:0-3882 GCA_050733735.1 Gemmatimonadaceae bacterium | reverse complement strand
GCGCAGGATGAAGACGCCGACATCGAGCGTTCGCAGTTTTTCAAGGAAATGAAGAAGCGCGAGTTCTGAGCGAACCGCGCGTCACCATCTGGACCGTCGGCCACTCCACCCGCCCGGCCGACGAATTCCTCGCACTGCTCCAGGCGCACGACGTTCGCGCCCTGGCTGACGTTCGACGTTTTCCCGGCTCGCGCCGCCATCCACACTTCGGCCGCGAGCAGCTCGAGCCGTTCCTGCGCGCCCACGGTATCGAATACGTGTGGATGCCGGAGCTCGGCGGCAGGCGCAAGGCACGGAAGGACTCGCCGCACACCGGCTGGCGGGTCGAGGCGTTCCGCGGCTACGCGGATTATATGGACACCGACGAGTTCCGCGCCGCGCTGACCAGGCTGCTCGAGCTCGCGCGCGGTCTCCCGACGGCCATCATGTGCGCTGAACAGCTATGGTGGCAGTGCCACCGGCGCCTCATCTCCGATGCACTACTGGCGCAGGGACATGAAGTCCTGCATATCGAGAGCGCAAAGAAGGCCTCGCCACACAAGCTCGTTTCACCCGCGCGGCTGGTTGGCGGAACATTAAGCTACGCCGCGGAGCAGCCCGACCTGCAACTATGAAATTCATCATCTCCGCGCTGCTTCTGTTGTGCGGCGGCGCCGCGCTCGAAGCGCAGCGACCGACCGACCAGCTTTCCTGGCTCACAGGCTGCTGGGAGCGCCGGACGCCGTCGGGTGTCATCCAGGAACAGTGGTCGTCGAATGGCGGTGGAATGCTGCACGGCTTCAGCCGGACGGTGCGTCGCGATACGGTGATCGCATGGGAATTCCTGCGCATTTACCCAGTTGGCGACACGCTGGTCTTCGAAGCACAGCCGTCCCGTCAGGCAAAGGCCGAGTTTCGCGCCGTGGTTCCGTTCGAGCCAGAGGTCGTGTTCTCGAATCCGGCGCACGACTTTCCGCAGCGGGTGGTGTACCGGCGGTCGGGTGATTCGCTCCTGGCGCGGATCGAGGGCAACCGCGGCGGTCAGAACCGCGTCGTCCCATTCGGGTACGCCCGCGCAAAGTGCCCGGAGTAGCTGCCAGCGGCATGCGTCTGAGCTGCCTCTGCATCGTTGCGGCGCTCGGCTGTGCGCCCGCGCTGGCCTCGGCGCCGGCACCGGCACCGCGCTTCGCGGTCGAGGAGGCGACCATTGCAGACGTCCTCGGCGCGTTTCGGAGCGGCGCCCTTACCTGCCGCGAGCTCGTCTCCGCATACCTCGCGCGCATCGATGCGTACGACAGAAAGGGACCGGCCATCAACTCGCTGGTCGTCGTGAATCCGGATGCGCTCGCGACCGCCGACTCGCTGGACGCGCGCTTCCGTGCGCGCGGCCTCACCGGCCCGTTGCACTGCATCCCGATGATCGTGAAGGACAACTTCGAGACGCGCGATCTGCCGACCACCGCCGGATCGCTCTCCATGCAGGGCTTCGTGTCGACAAAGGACGCCTTCCAGGTGCGCCGCATCCGGGAAGCGGGCGCGATCGTGCTCGCAAAGTCGAATATGGCGGAGTGGGCGTTCACGCCGTACGAGACCGTAAGCTCCATCCTGCCCGGGTACACGAAGAATCCGTACATGCTCGATCGGGTGACCGCGGGCTCGAGCGGCGGGACGGCGGCATCCGTCGCGGCGAACCTCGGTCAATCCGGGCTCGGCACCGACACCGGCAACTCGATTCGCGGTCCGTCGGCGCACCAGGCGCTCGTCGGCATTCGTTCCACGATGGGACTCACGAGCCGCGGCGGTGTCGTGCCACTCAGTTACGCGGCGGACATCGCCGGACCGATGGCCCGCACCGTCGCCGATGCCGCCACCATCCTGCAGGTGGTCGCCGGCTACGACCCCGGCGATCCCGTGACCGAAGCGGCGCGCGACCGCGCGATTCCAGACTATTCACAATCCCTCATCAGCGACGGCCTCCGCGGCACTCGCGTCGGAATTCTCCGGCAGGCCTACGTGCGCTCCTCGCTCGATGATGAGGTGGCGTCCGTATTCGCGAAGGCAGTCGCGGACATGCGCGCAGAGGGCGCGATCGTCATCGACTCGGTTCCGATGCCCGCGCTGGACTCCGTGTTCGGCCAGCGTCGCGAATCCTGCAACCGGTTCCGGTACGATCTCGAGCAGTGGATGCGCAGCACGGGCAACCGCACGCCGGTGAACTCGCTCGACGAGATCGTTCGCTCGCGCCGCTACCATCCGACCGTCCAACCACGTCTCGAGTTCGCGCAGCGCGCGACGGCGCCCCCCGACTCGCAACCCGGCTGTGCCCAGATCGCTCAGCTCCGCGCGGACGTCCGGCGCATCCTCGGCGAGGCGATGGACGCACTCCAGCTCGACGCGGTCGTGTATCCTACGTGGAGCAACCCGCCGCGCCTGATCGGCGACCTCAACACGCCGCACGGCGACAACAGCCAGGTCTTCTCGCCGCTCACCGGCTGGCCGGCGATCACGGTGCCCATGGGCTATACCCGCGGCGTGCTGCCCGCCGGGATGACGATTCTCGGTCGCGCATGGTCGGAGCCGACGCTGATCAGGTTGGCGTACGCGTACGAGCAGGCGACAGGACACCGGCGGCCGCCCGATTCGACACCGCCGCTGCGTTAGCGACAATAAACTGCCGCTGTGAGCCGCGGGCCGCGAGCTGAACGCTCACGCGCAAACGGCACAGTTACAGCTTCGAAGTTGTACCTGCGCCGTACGCTCGATGGCGTTCGGCGCGCAGCGCGTAGCTCATGGCGGGAGGTGACGAAACGCGACCCAACTTTATCGCGCCCGGGAGCCCCAGTCCTCCAGATGATCCAGCAGGTAGTCCAGCGACATCACGTGCCGCGACTTGTCACCCTCGCGACGGAACACGACGTGTCCCCAGCCCTGCATTCCCACGGGCGTGTACACCTCGCGATCGAGCTCGAGCCGCTCCCCCTTGATCGCGTGTCCCAGCACGCGCTCGTACCGCGAGCGCGGCAGCACGTTCTCGGGGAACAGATCGTCCCACTGGCAGAGCCGGCCCACGCTGTCGTACTCCGGCGGCCGGTCCTCGAGCTCCAGGAGCGATGGCGCGCGTCCCTTCATCACGCTGCCGATGAGGCGCAGCGTGAAGGGGTCCGAGAACCGCGCGATCGAGGGCCAGAAGAACTTCGTCACGCGTCCCGCCATCTCGCGCAGCGAGAGCGTCTCGTCGCCCGTCGTCTTCCACATCGGCTCGTCGATGTCCTGGATGAACGGATTCTCGGGATAGCAGGAGTACTTCATCGACCAGCCCTTCCGCGAGCTGTGCGGCACCGGTTTCACGTCGCGGATCATCGGCAGCTCACGACGGTACTGCGCCAGCTCGGCGAGCTCGTACGTGGGCCAGCTCATGACCTCCTTGATGATCCCCACGCACAGCGTGCCAGTGGCGATCATGAGCGACGCGTCCGGCGTGAAGTCCGCGGTGACCTCGACGCGGTTGCCGCGCGGGCGCACGCCGATTCCGCTCGAGCGGCGATTCGCCGCGAGTAGCATCACCGGCGTATGCAGGATGTACGTGAGCAGCAGTGCGAGCTTCTGCACCGTGCACGACGGGCCGCGTCGTGTCTGCGCCGGCGTGAACGAGACATTGTAGTGCGTGCTGAATCCCGCGAGCTCCACGTCGTGCCCGTGAGACTTCTCCCACTCGTCGAGCTCCGAGCGGAGGAAACGGAGGTTCTCCCACAGCGCCCGGCCGGCGCGCGCCGCGCAGCCCTTGTCGATCTCGAACATTCCCGTCGCGATCTCGATCACTCCGGTATCGAAGTACACCGCACCGCCCGTGGGCAGATGATACGATCTGCCCATGCGATGGATCATCGGCGTCCGCACGATGTT